>NZ_JBGLYH010000044.1:0-36813 GCF_041414475.1 Pseudodesulfovibrio karagichevae | reverse complement strand
GGGGAAGGGGAGAGGGAAAGCCCTTTTCAAAGGGTTTCCCTCTCCCCTTCCCCCGGCCGCCGGAGGCATTCTTTTCTTACAAAACATCCCAGGTGGCGCCTTGCGGGGTGTCGTGGACTTCGACCTGCATGGCGGCGAGTTCGTCGCGGATGGCGTCGGACTTTTCGAAGTCCTTGTCCTTGCGCGCCTGGGCGCGGGCGTCGAGCAGCTCCTGGACCTTGGCCGGGTCGATGCCGGCGCGGGCGGCGCGGTTGTCGCGCAACTCCAGGAGGAACTCGGCAGGCTTGCGCTCGAAGATGCCGAGGATGGTGGCCCAGTCGGCCATGTCGGCCTTGATGCGTTGAAACAGGTCGCGGCCGCCTTCGGCCTTGCGCAGGTTCTTGTCTTCGGCCACGCGTCCGGCCAGGCGGATGACGGAGAAGATGTGGCCGAGCGCCCCGGCGGTGTTCAGATCGTCGGCCATGGCCTCGGCGAAGTGCTTTTCGAGGTCGTCGAGCTCCTTGGTCAGTTCCTCGGGGAACGGGGATTTCTTCCACTTGTCCTTGGCCAGTTCCGCGTCGATCTGGTTCAGGGCGGAGTAGATGCGCTTGACGCCCTTTTCGCCTTCCTCCAGGGCGTCGAAGGAGAAGTCGAGCGGGCTGCGGTAGTGCATGGTCAGCAGGAAATAGCGCAGGGTCTCGGGCAGGAACTTGTCAAGGATGTCGCGGATGGTGAAGAAGTTGCCCAGCGACTTGGACATCTTTTCGGAGTTGATCTGCACGAACCCGTTGTGCACCCAGTAGTTGGCGAAGGGCTTGCCCGTGGCGGCCTCGGATTGGGCCACCTCGTTCTCGTGGTGCGGGAAGGACAGGTCCTGGCCGCCGCCGTGGATGTCGAGCGGCAGGGGGGAGTATTTCTCGGACATGGCCGAGCACTCCAGGTGCCAGCCGGGACGGCCCTGGCCCCACGGGGATTCCCAGAACGGCTCGCCGGGCTTGGCCGCCTTCCACAGGGCGAAGTCCAGCGGGTCCTCCTTTTCCTCGCCCGGGGCGATGCGCGCGCCGGACTCGAGTTCGTCGATGTTCCGGCCGGACAGCTTGCCGTAGCCGTCAAAGGAGCGGACCTTGAAATACACGTCGCCGGACGGGGTGGCGTAGGCGTGGCCTTTGTCGATGAGCCGCTGCGTCAGGTCGATCATCTCGGGGATGTGCTCGGTGCACTTGGGCTCCACCGTGGGCCGCTGGATATTCAGGCGGTCCATGTCCACGTAGAACTCGCCGATGAACTTCTCGGCGATCTCGCTGGCTTCCTTGCCCACCTCGGCCGCGCGTTTGATGATCTTGTCGTCGATGTCCGTGAAGTTGCGGATGAAGTTGACCTTGTATCCCTCGTGCTTGAGGTAGCGGTAGAGCACGTCGAAGACCACGCTGGAGCGGGCGTGGCCGATGTGGCAGAGATCGTAGGCCGTGATGCCGCAGACGTACATGTTCACGTCGTTGTCGTTGGCCGGGGTGAACGCTTCCTTGCTCCGTTTGAGGGTATTGTAGAGTCTCATTGGATTACTCCATGTTTATTATATTGAAATAATTGTGCTTTGGTTAAATTCCACCCGCCGGAACCGCATCCACGTGGATGTTCAGCAGGTCCAGATTCTCGAACAGGTCGCGGCCCATGAAGAAGTAGAGCACGGGCACGGACTCCGCCGGGTTGACGGACACGGTCAGGGAACCCGGGTCGTTCAGGAACGTCTTCAGGCCGAGCATGGCCTCGCGGGCCGGTTCGTTGGCCTGGGCCCCGGCGTAGGCGGCCAGGCCTTCCAGTTCCATGCCGATCCGGTCCAGGGTGGCGGACTCGGACACGCCCGTCCGCCTGGCCCAGTCCGCGCCGAGCAGGCGCATGAATTCGCGGTTGTCGAAGGTCAGGACCATGTTGCGGATGCCCAGGGCGAAGCTCTGCTCCGGGCGGAATCCGGTCAGGTTCAGGTTGTCCAGGGCGCCGGTCAGCTTGAGCGCGCCGAGCTTGGGGTCGTCCATGGACAGATTTTTGAGTTCCAGGATTCTGGTCTCCGGGTCGTAGGCGTAGTCCAGGGCGCCGTCGCCGAACAGGGTCTCGATGCCGAGCCCCTTGATGTACCCGGCCCATTCGCCGAAATTTTGCGGGGTCACCGGAATGGTCAGCCCCCTGGCCGAAATGGTTGCGTAGTGGGGGATGGGGTTTTTCCGGTCGAAGGCGGAGATGGACACCGAGTCTGCCTGGACGTGCTGGCCCGAGGGGAACAGGGCGTCCACCCCCTTGAGGGTCACGGTGTGGGCCGTGATGTCCACGGACAGGTCGGCGTAGGACAGGGCCAGGCCCGGCGTGTCGGCCACGGCGCGGGTCAGTTCCTTGTCCACCTCGGCGTTGACGTACCACTTCAGGCCGAAGAAGCAGATGGTCGCGAAGATGACGAAGGAGAACAGGAATTTTTTCAGGCCGGACACGTCACATCTCCCTCAGGCCGGTGACGCAGGCCACGGCCTTGATGCCCTTTTTCTCGCCGGTGAAGCCGAGCTTCTCCTCGGTGGTGGCCTTGAAGTTGACTTGGTGCGCTTCCAGGCCGAGCAGGCGGCCCACGTTTTTGGCGACCTGCGCGGCGTGGGGGGCCAGACGCGGGACCTGGGCGATGACGGTCAGGTCCGCGTGGACGATGCGGGTCTCGGCCCGCTCGGCCATGGCCAGGACCTCGCGCACGAGCACGCCGCTGTCCGCGTTGTCGAAATTCGGGTCCGTGTCCGGAAAATGGGTGCCGATATCCCCGCCGCCGAAGGTGCCGAGGATGGCGTCGGCCAGGGCGTGCAGGAGCACGTCGCCGTCCGAGTGGGCCACGATGGCCGGGCCGCCGGGGATGGGCACGCCGCCCAGGACCAGGGGCCGGTCATGCTCGCCGCCGAAGCGGTGCACGTCATAGCCCCAGCCGGTGCACGGCACCGTGGTGCGGGCCTCTTGCAACCGCTTCAGGTCTTCGGGGACGGTGATCTTGACGTTGGCCGCCTCGCCCGGGACGATTGAGACCTCGGCCAGGCGCTCCACCATGGAGGCGTCGTCCGTGACCTCCCAGCCCTCGGCCAGGGCGCGTTCATGGGCCTCGCGCAGGAGCGCGGTCTCGAACCCCTGCGGGGTCTGCACGGCGGCCAGTTCGGCGCGGTTCAGGGTCTCGGCGACCACCCCGTAGGCCACCCGCTTGACCGTGTCGGTCACGGGCACGGCCGGGATCGCGCCGCGCGCGCCGGAGTTCATGGCGTCGATGAGTTCGCGGACCAGCCGGGCCGAGAAAAAGGGTCGGGCCGAGTCGTGGACCAGGACGCGGCCGCACGACCTGGGCAGGCCGGTCAGCCCGTTGCGCACCGAGTCCTGGCGGCGCTCGCCACCGGGGGTCACGGTCCACTGCACGCCCAGGTCTTCGGTCTTGAAGAACTGGCGCAGCTGCTTGTCCATGGTTGGGACGTCTTCGGGCGGGAAGACGAAGACCAGGCCGCGCACGTCGGCCACGCGGGAGAAGGTCCGGGCGCAGTGCCAGAACAGCGGCGCGGATTTGTACTCGAGGTACTGTTTGCGCTCGCCGCCCGTGGCCTCTGCCAGCCGGGTCCCGGAGCCTGCGGCCAGGATGATGGCCCAAATGTCGTTCATGCTGCGGTCCATGCGGTTGCCTGTCGAAATTGGGCGCACGGGGGAGGGGGTGCCTCCCCCGTGCGGTGTTCACAAGTCGGAGCCGGTCATAAGCCGGGTTTTGTCCCCCTTGCGGGGTGGTCATCATTCATCTAGGCCGCCCGTTACCGGACGGCTCGAGCAACCAACCCGACAGCTTCGGCCGGGCCGGCCTCAAACGCTGTCCTATTCGGTCTTGCTCCGGACGGAGTTCACCTGGCCTGCCGCGTCGCCGCGACAGCCGGTGGGCTCTTACCCCACCGTTTCACCCTTACCGCCGGGTCGCCCCGGAGGCGGTCTGCTTTCTGTTGCACGTGACGGGGATCGCTCCCCCTGGGAGTTACCCAGCGTCCTGCCCTGCGGAGCCCGGACTTTCCTCCCCGGCCAAAGGCCGCGGCGATGACCTGTCCGACTCCGAACTTGTGATGCTATTCCTCTTCGGCGCCTCCGGCCTGCACAAAGGCCTGCCAGTAGATCAGCCGCTGGCAGTTGGGGCAGCTCAGGATCTGCTGTCCCTTCTGCAGGTCGTTGTACGCCTGCGGCGGGATCATGATGTTGCAGCCGGAGCACACGCCTTCGGAGACCGGCACGATGACCGGGTGCTCCATGCGTTCGCGGATGAATTCGTAGCGGCCCAGGATCGGCGGCGGAACGGCCTTGCAGGCCTTCTTGCGCTTGCGGTTCAGGGCGTCGAGCTTCTTGTTGGCCTTGTCCAGGCGCTCGTCCAGGGTGGTCTTGAGCGCGTTGAACTGCTCCTGCACGCCGCCCATCTCCTCATTCAGGGCCTGGGTGGCCTCGTCCTGGCGGACCAGCTCCTCGCGAACGGCTTCCTGCTCGTCGTCGCGCATGCGGTTGAGCTTTTCCAGGGAATCCATCTCGCGCATCATGGCGTGGTATTCCTTGGTGTTGCCGACGAGCATCAGCTTGTTCTTGGACTTCTTGATCTTGCCCGCGTCCTCTTCGATCTCCACGGACAGCTTTTTCTTCTGTTCGTTGAGGATGCTCATCTTCTCGTCGATCTGGCCGCGGCGCTCTTCGAATTCGCCGAGCTGGTTCTCGAGGTCGGCCAGCTCCTGGGGAGCCTGATCGATCTCCTGAGTCAGCTCAAGGATTTCGTCGTCCACTTCCTGCAGGACGATCAACTGTTCAATCTGTTTCTGATACATGGGTTAACCTCACTATCTATTTGAAATCAAAAAAGTGTATCCGTTACTTGCTGTATACCGAAAAGGGGTCCTCGCCCGGGAAGAAGCGGACCTCCGCGCCGGTCAGGGCCTCGTCCAGCTCCAGGGCGAAACGGCGCATCATCTCCTCTTCCAGGGAGAAATGGCCCACGTCCACCACACAGACCGGGGTCTCCACGGCCGGGTGGTATTTCATGTCCCCGGTGACGAACACGTCCGCCCCGGCATTGGCCGCCCGCTCGATCAGGGACGTGCCCGACCCGCCGCAGTAGGCCACGGTGCGCACGGTCTCGGGCCTGGGCCCGGCGACCAGCAGGGCGTCGCGTTCGACCAGTCCGGCTAGCCGGTCCATGAACGCTTCAAAGGGCATGGGCTCGGGCAGTTCGCCCGCCTCCCCGAAGCCGACCTCGCTCACCGGCGCGGTCAGGGAGCGCAGGTAGAACAGGGGCCGCTTGCCCAGGGAAAATTCGATCTTGTCCGCCAGCCCGCGCCAGTGCGGCTCGTCGCAGACCAGCCGGACCTCGCCGGTGCGGCTCTGGGCCACGGAATGCACCCCGTCGTGGTCGGCCCAGATGTCGGCGGCCTCGCGGGTGATCGGCTCCTCGCAGTAGAACGACGCCTCCACCGGGGCGCGGCCGTGCTCCACTTCGAGCAGCCGCTTGCCGGTCAGTTCGAGCGCCTCGCCCAGCCAGAAGGCCGGTCCGTTCGGCCGGGTGTCCAGCGAGGTGTGGGCCGCGTACAGCCAGCTCCCGGCCGGGATCACCGACCGGAGCACGTCCAGGTACATCCCGTCCGCGCTCGGGGCCTTGGGCTTCATGTACAGGGGATGGTGCGTGAGCACCGCGCCCGCGCCCCACTCGATACAGCGGGAAACCGCCGCCGGTGTGGGCTCCAGGGTCACGGCCACCTTGTCCGTCTCGGTCGCGGTTCCGGCCACCTGCACGCCGGAATTGTCCCAGGAACTCTGGTTTTCCTCCGGAGCGAGTTTTCTGAAAATAGCCAAAATATCTTGAATTTTCATATACTTGCGACCATTTCTCATAATGAGGATGCTCCCGTAGGGTTTCCCCCTCGGGAGCATCTCTTGTCCTCTTCGATCACCCGGCCTGCGGCCTTTATGGGGGATTTCAGGAAATATGCGATCTTCTGCTTTCGGGTCTTCGTCAATCACGTCTCCCGGAAGTGGGTCATTGGTGGGCCAGCCAGGATTCGAACCTGGGACCGACCGGTTATGAGCCGGTGGCTCTGCCAACTGAGCTACTGGCCCGCCGTGGAGTCGAGCACCATAGCCGGAAGCCGGCCATGGTGTCAACTCCTCGGGGGCTGTTGTACGGCGGCTTTCGATAGCGGGCCAGCTGCGCATTTTCTTCCGGGGGGCTTTTATCCTCATGTAGGCCCACTACACTGCGGTGAAAGCCCCCCGGGTCTGTACCTGTGGCATAAGATCTTGTACGGCTCGAAGACTCGCCTACAATTCACTTAAAATGCACGGCTGGCCAACTCTCGAAAGCCTCACGGCGTGTGGGCGCGGGGGAGAAGAGCCGCTCGGGTGCCGTTGGCATCCGAATCGCTCCAGAGACGCAGGGTGTTGTTTTGAGTGCGATGTGCTTTTCCTGGTGAGGGCCGCTGTTCGCGCGCTTTGCGCACGAAGGCGCTCCATGGGGGAAGCGCTGTTGGATGCCGTGCATCCAAGGCACTCAGGGGGCGGTTGTCTGGTTGCGCTGGGAGTGATCCTTGCGATCGATAACTGATCGGACCGCCAGACGGGCTAGCCCGCCGTCTCCATCTTGCGGATGGTCTTCCGGGCGAACCACAGGGCCACGGCGGCGCTCGTCCAGACGATGGCGAAGATGGTCAGCCACAGGGCGGTGATGGGGTAGCCGAGGACCTGGGTGAAGAGCGTGAACAGGATGAACGGGGCGGCCACCTGGCGGGCCAGGCCGAGCCAGATGGCGAACATGGGGCGCTTCATGCCCTGGAGGACCGAGGTGGGCACGAAGATGGCCACGTAGCCGTACAGGGTGAAGGCGTCGATGTGCAGATAGCCCGCGCCCACGGCGATGACCGCCGGGTCTTGGGTGAAGATGCGCATGAGCGGCCCGGCGAAGATCAGGATGGGCACGGACAGGGGGATGAGCAGGTACGCGCCGTACAGCAGGTTCTTGCGGAAGTTCTCGCGGATGCGGTCGATGCGGCCCGCGCCGTAGTTCTGGGCCGTGATGGTCAGGGCGGCCACGCTCAGGCCGATGGTCGGCATGAGCACCACCTGGTCGATGCGGGTGGCGATGCCGTAGGCCGCCGAGGCCTCGGGCCCGAACCCGGACACGTAGCGGAAGATGACGAAGAAGCCGAGCGCCACGGTCATGGAGTTGAGCGACGCCGGGAATCCCTGGTGGGCGATCTCGGCGTAGATCTTGAGCCGGGGGATGAGGTTGCGGCCCTTGTCGGTCTTGAGCAGCCCGGTGCGCCGGGTCTTCAGGAGCAGGTAGACCGCGCCGATGCCCTGGAGGATGACGGTCGCCCAGGCCACGCCCGCAAGGCCCATGGCGGGCAGGCCGAACCCGCCGTGGATGAACCACGGGTCCAGGACCACGTTCAGCGAGGCCATGAGGATGAGCGTGTTGCGCATGCTCCGGGTGTCGCCCTGGGATTGCAGGATGGCGTTGAACAGGAACAGGGCCATGGTGACCATGTTGCAGGCGAAGATGGGGTTCATGTAGCTCAGGCAGGTGGCCAGATAGTCCCCGTGCGCGCCGAGCCAACCGAAGATGGCGGGCGAGAAGATCAGGCCGAACGCGGCCAGGAGCGCGGACGCGAACACGCCGAACCCGAGCATCTGCACGGCCACCAGGGCCGCCTTGTCCCGGTCGCGCGCGCCCAGTGCCGAGCCCATCAGGGCGGTGGAGCCGGTGCCGATGCCACTGGCCAGGGCGGTGATGATGAAATACACGGGCAGGGACAGGGCCAGGGCGGCCTGGGCATGGGTGTCGATGCGCCCGGCCCACCAGGTGTCCACCACGTTGAACATGGTATTGAAGAAGAAGCCCACGCTCGAGGGTACGGCCACCTGCCGGATCACCTCGGAAATGGGCCGTGTGGTCAGGTCGGTCCTGTCGATGGCCGTTTTGCTCATGGCGGGAGTGTACCCGTTTACCCAGTGGGGATACAGTATTTTTCGGCCATCCCGCCGGACCGGGCCGGTTGACGGCCATGCGCCGGGGCCTGTACGTATCAACCATGGGAAAGACGCCGACCAACCTGGAAGTGCGCTTCTGGCGCGACCCGGACCTGCTGGGCGTGGAGGTGCGCCGGTCCTCCTACCACGAGGAGGCCTTCCGCGTTCACGTCCACGACGCCTTTTCCATCGGCTTCATCGAACAGGGCAGGACCACCTTCGACCTCGAAGGGGCCGCGCACAGGGCGGCCACCGGGCAGATCGTCTTCATCGGCCCGCACCTGGCCCACGCCTGCAACCCGGACCCGGACTCGAACATGGCCTACACCATGTTCTACATCGACCCGGCCCTGCTCCTGGCCGTGGCCCGCGAACTCTTCGGGCCGGACGCCCGGCCCCCGCGCTTCCCCGAACCCGTGGTCGACGATCCCCGGCTTGTCGAGCGGCTGCGCGCCCTGCAACAGGCCATCGCCGATGAAGCGGACCGCCTGGAGCGGGAGAGCCTGCTCGTTCAGGCGTTGGCCGAGGCCATCACCCGCCACGGCGAGCCCGGCCCCGCGCGGGAGGTCCACTCCGGCGGGCGCGACGCGGTCCGGGCGGTGCGCGCGTACCTTACGGACCACCTCGCCGAAAAGGTCTCCCTGGACGAGCTGGCCGAGGCCGCCGGTTTGAGCCGCTACCATCTGCTGCGCGTGTTCCAGGCCGCCACCGGCCTGCCGCCCCACGCCTACCAGAACCAGCTGCGCGTGGACCAGGGCAAACGGCTCCTGGCCCAGGGCATGCCCGTCAGCCAGGCGGCGCTCGAGACCGGCTTCACCGACCAGTCCCACTTCACCCGCGTGTTCCGCCAGTACACCGGGGCCACGCCCGGCCAGTACCGGGATTCCGGCCGGTCCTGATTCGGGCCGCAATTTCGTACAATACGCTTCCCCCGGCCACGGCTAGGGTCCGTCTCCGCAACCAAAGGAGAAGACCCATGCTGCTATGGCAAAAGATGATGATCGGCCTGGCCCGGAGCGCATCCGTGACCCGCCGGATGCAGGATTCCCGGTACATGGCCCGGTTCGCCCGCCGGTTCGTGGGCGGCCGCGACGGGGCCGAGGGGCTGGAGCGCGCCCGCGCCCTGCGTGAACAAAACTTGTCCGCGTCCCTGTTCTACCTCGGCGAATACGTGGCCGACCCGCGGGAGATCGAAACCACCCGCCGCGCCTTGGGCGAAGTCGCCCAGGGGCTGGGCCGGTCCGGTCTGGACGTGCACCTGTCCGTGGACCCCACCCAGTTGGGGGCCATGATCTCCTGGGAGGCGTGCCGCGAGAACATGGCCGCCCTGGCCCGCGAGGTGGGGGCCAACGCCGGGACCGGGCGCGACGTGCTCATGCTCGACATGGAGGACTCCTCGGTCACTCAGCCGACCCTGGATTTGTATTATTTCCTGCGCGGCGAGAACCTGCCCGTGGCCGTGACCGTCCAGGCCTACCTGCACCGCACGCCCGGCGACCTGGCCCGGCTGGTGGCGGACGGGGCCATGGTCCGGCTGGTCAAGGGGGCCTTCGCCGAACCCGGCAAGAAGGCCGTGACCGGACGGCGCGACCGCGACGAGGCTTACCGCAAAGCCATCGTCACCCTGCTGTCCCCCGAGGCCCGCGAGCGGGGCGTGTACCCGGTCTTCGGCACCCACGACCACCGCATGGTCGCCTTTGCCGAGCACGTGGCCGCGACCAACGGCTGGCAAAGCGGCCAGTGGGAGGTGGAGATGCTCCTGGGCGTGCGCACCGCCTATCAGCGCGAGCTGGCGAACCGGGGAGTGGCCGTGCGGCTGTATCTGCCGTTCGGCCGCGACTGGTGGCCCTATTCCATCCGTCGGGTGGGCGAGAATCCCAAGAATCTCGGCTTCGTGTTCCGCTCCATGCTCGGCAGGGGCGAGTAGGGGCGCGGCGGGCCGCAATTCCGTACAATACCCGGCCCGCCGGTTGCGGCATGGTGTTCCCCGAAACCATCAGGAGAACACCATGTCCGAAAACACCGCCGTCCTGGAGCGCCCCTCCGCATCCTGGCTCGCCCCGGCCTGCCTGGCCGCCGCAGTGCTCCTCTGGGGCACGTCCTTTATGGCCACCAAGACCGCCCTGACCGGGTTTCATCCGCAGACCCTGGTCTGGCTGCGCATGACTCTGGCCGCCCTGACCGTGCCCTTCTTCGCCCGCCGCGTCCCCCGGCCTGCCTACCGGCCCGGCGACTGGAAGATTCTCACGCTCCTCTGCCTGATGCAGCCGTGCCTGTACTTCCTGCTCGAAAGCAACGCCGTGAACCTGACCACCTCGTCCCAGGCGGGCATGGTCTCCTCCCTGGTGCCGCTCTTCGTGGCCGCCGGGGCGTGGGCCATCCTCGGCGAACCCATGACGCGCCGAGCCATGCTCGGCCTGGCCGTGTCCATGGCGGGCGTGGCCTGGCTGTCCACGGCCGGGGCCCCGGACGCCGAGGCTCCCAATCCCGCCCTCGGCAATCTCCTGGAGGTCGGGGCCATGGCCTGCGCCGCCGTCTACATGGTGCTCATGAAGCGCCTCTCCACGCGCTATTCCACCTGGTGGCTGACCGGCCTGCAATGCGTGGCCGGGGCCCTTTTCTTCCTGCCCGGAACCCTCCTGGACCCGCCCGGCTCCCCGGCCGAAATCCCCCTGGCCGCCTGGTTCGCCGTGGCCTACCTCGGCCTGTTCGTCACGCTCGGGGCGTTCGGCCTGTACAACATGGCCATGACCTGCATGCCCGCCGGACGCGCCGCCCTGTCCATCAACATGGTCCCGCCCGTGGCCCTGGTCGCGGGCTGGCTCCTGCTCGGCGAGACCCTGACCGGCGCGCAACTGGCCGCCTGCTGCGTGGTCGGGGCCGGGGTCTGGCTCGGGCGTCGCTAGGAGCCCTCAAGGGAAACGCGGCCGCCGACCTCCCTTACGTAAAAGAAAAGGCCCCGGTTCCCTGAGAATTACCGGGAACCGGGGCCGATCGTGACCGGTCGCGCGGGTATTGATGCGTCTCGCCGCTAGGGCAGGAAGCCGAGGACCGTGGCCGGGGAGCCGGACCCGTTGAGGTTGCGCACGCCGCCGACCACGATCCACGCGCCCTTGGCGGGCAGCTGCTCCAGCCCGGCCAGGTTCTCCAGGTGGATGCGGTCGCCCTTCAAGAGGGCCGTGTTGGTGGCGTAGGATTCGTCGGAACCGGGGTCCACGCCGTGGGTGTCGATGCCCAGGCCGCCCAGGGCCCGGTTGTCGATCAGCCACTGGGTGGCGGCGACGTCGATGCCGGGGTAGTGCATGACGCTGTCCTTGTCCTCGTTGAAAAAGGCCTCGGGATTGTCCCAGCGCTTTTCCCAGCCGGTGAAGGCGATGACCATGGCGTGCGCCGGAATCCGGCCGTGGGCCTTTTCATAGGCCTGCACGTCCGCGAGGCTCAGGGCGTAGTCCGGGTTCTTGGCGACCTGGGCGCGGACGTCGATGACCACTGCGGGGAACACGAAGGACGTGGCGGGCAGCATGTCCGCCGTCTTCTCGTCGGCGTTGAAATGCGCGGGCGCGCCCCAGTGGGTGCCGGAATGCTCGCCCATGGTCACGGACATGAGGTAGAAACCGTCCTTCTCGACCGTGAACTCGGGCTCCATCACCGGGGTGGGATCGCCCGGGAAGATGGGCATGTCCGGGGTGTTGACATGGCTCAGGAAAACGACCTTGCCGAAGGCCTTGGCCATCTGCTCCGGGGTCAGCGCGCCGTCGGCGCCCGTCATGGCCGTGCCGCCCGCCACAAGGAACAGGCACAGGGCCAGACCCAATGCGCAGAACGCCTGCGCTTTTCCGAAATGCAACATCGATACTCTCTCTCTTTTACGTAATCCGGGGAAAGGGGCACCCGGCGCAAGTGCGCCCGATCCCGCCCGCCCCGTCGGTTTCGGCGACCGGAGCGGAGACCCTGCCTCCCCCGATCGCCCGGGCACCCGGTCCTCATCATGGACCGGTTCGATGGCAGCCATGATATCCAACGGGCCGCCGCCCGGCAACCTCGGGGAGGGGAGGCCGCTGCTCGGCGGAGTCGGGTGATTTCGCCTCCGGCGGGCAAGGGGTTGTGACCCCTTGCATCCCCTTTGTCGCCTGCGGCGAAATGTGTTGAGCCAAGGGGAAGGCGAATCGCCGCGCTCCACCATCCGCGTAGCGGCAACAAAAAGTTCGGGAAAAGGAGGGGATGGGGGGCCGGGGGAAAGGGAGGCAAAAAAAGTGGGTCGCGTCAGCGACCCACTTTTAGCATTGTCTGAGGCGGCCCGGTTATTTCAGGCCGAGTTCCTTTTTGAGGAATTCGAAGTCGATGTTGTTGGACACGAGTTCGGCGCCCTGTTTGATCTTGATGGCGTCGCGCAGTTTGTGCCGGGAGAGGATGTCGTCCATCTTTTTGGCCACGGTGAAGGTGTCTTCGCGGACCATGATGATGGGCGTTTCCAGGACCTCGGAGCGGGTCAGAATGATGTCGTTGGGGTAGAGGTTGCCGGTCAGGATGAGGCAGGGGCAGTCGCCTTCGAGCGCCACGAGCTGCACGTCGGACCGGTCGCCGCCCACGATGATGGCGGAGTTCTTCTTCTTGCGGAAGTGGGTCATGAAGTTTTCGACCTGCATGGTGCCGATGAGGAAGGACTCGACCACGCGCTCGGACTTGTTGTGGGCGGAGATGATCTTGCCGCCCAGGCGGTCGGCCAGGTCGCCGACCTTGATGGCGCCCATGAGCGGGTCGCGGGGGATGACGCCGAGGATCTTGACGCCCTTGGCCTCCAGGGCGGGGCCGAGGAGCTGGGTGATCTCGTCCATGAAATTCGGGGGCACGTCGTTGAGGATGACGCCCGCCATGAGGTCGCCCAGGGTTTCCTTCATGGCCATGAGGTAGTCGTATTTGAGTTCCTTCTGGAACCGGTCGATGATCACGGTCTTGATGCCGAGCCTGCGGACCACGGAGATGGCGTCGGTGTCGCAGTACTTGCCGGAGTACATGGACCCGGAACCGGCCACCAGGGTGACGTCCTTGTCCTTGGAAACGGCCTCGTAGCCTTCGACGATGCTGTCCAGGAGGCCTTCCATCTTGCCGGTGAACGCCTTGACCTTGAAGTCCTGGGTGACGACCACGGGGGTGACCATGGCCGGGTCTTCGGACAGGCCGAGCACGTCCTGGACAAAGGCGGCGTCCTCGTCGCCGAGCTTGCCGTCGACTTCCATGGGCATGGCCCCGACGGGTTTCATGTAGCCCACGGTGAACCCGTCTTTCTGCAGGCGCAGGCCCATGCCCATGACGATCATGTTCTTGCCTGAATACCCGGTGGTAGAGCCAATGTAGAGTCCAGCCATGCCTATTGTCCTCCTGAATGTGAAAGGGGCGGGAACCGCAGCGCCCCGTCTTTTGTTAGTATATGAGACCGCGAAAAATGTCCAAGCGTCAAATGGGTCCGACGGTCACCCGCAGGTCGGCCACGAACGCTCCCTCGGCGTCCACCAGGATGGGATTGAGTTCGGCCTCGCGTATCTCCGGGAAGTCCGTGGCCATCTGCGACATGGACAGCAGGATGTCCTCGATGGCCGCCAGGTTGACCGGCTCTTCGCCGCGCACGCCGCGCAGCAGGGGGAACGACTTGATCTCGCGGACGATGTCCTGGACGTCCTGCAGGGCCAGGGGGGCCAGCCGGTAGCTGATGTCGCCCAGGACCTCGGCGGACGGTCCGGCCAGGCAGAACGAGATGAGCGGGCCGAACTGCGGGTCCTGGGTGAACCGGACCACGACCTCGCGGGCCTTGACCGGGCCCATGGT
The DNA here is from genome assembly GCF_041414475.1 of Pseudodesulfovibrio karagichevae. Classification (NCBI taxonomy): domain Bacteria; kingdom Pseudomonadati; phylum Thermodesulfobacteriota; class Desulfovibrionia; order Desulfovibrionales; family Desulfovibrionaceae; genus Pseudodesulfovibrio; species Pseudodesulfovibrio karagichevae. The sequence goes on along the minus strand of NZ_JBGLYH010000044.1, from coordinate 22,968 downwards.
CTGGACCAGGCAGCCCGCGATGTAGATGTCCGGGCGTTTGCGCTGGGTCCGGGTGGTGATGTCGAGCCAGGCGTCGCGCACCTCGCGCGGGGTATGGAGATCCAGGGCCACGCCGTCCACCTCGCTCCGGCTGGTCAGGTGGGGCGATTCGATCTTCAGCGCCACGGGGTAGCCCATCTTCTTGGCCGCGCGTACGGCCTGGTCGGAGGTGCGCACCAGCCGGGTCTCGGGCACGGGCAGTTCGTAGGACGCGGCGATGTCCATGGCGTCGTTGAAGGGCAGCTCGGCCACGCCCGAGGCCAGGGCGGCCTGGATGGTCCGCTCGGCCCGGCCCTTGTCGCGGCGGAAGCAGACCTCCACGGGGTAGGGCCGGTTCTTCCACCGGTAATGGGCGAGCATGGCCGAGATGGCCGTGATCGCCGGTTCCGGGTAGGCGTAGCAGGGGATGCCTGCGCTAAGGAGCATGTCCCGGCCGGGGCCGATGCGCTCGTCGCCCATGAACGTGGCGAAGATCGGTTTGTCGCAGGTCTTGGAAATGTCGATGATCGCCTGGGCGGTTTCGGTGATCTCGGCCGAGGCGGTGGGGGTGAGCAGGACCAGGATGGCGTGGGTGGTCTCGTCCTCGGCCACGGCTTCGAGGGTGGCCCGGTAGCGTTCGGCCTTGGCGTCCCCGATGATGTCGATGGGGTTGTAGATGGCGGCGAACGGCGGCAGGGCCTGGGTCAGCCGGTCCAGGGTGGCGGTCGAGGGCCGCGCCAGGTTGAGCCCGGCGGCCTCGCAGGCGTCGGCGGCCAGGATGCCGGGTCCGCCGGAGTTGGTCACCACGGCCAGGTTCGGGCCCTGGGGCAGGGGCTGTTCGGCGAAGGCGCGCGCCAGGTCGAACAGGGTCTCCAGGCTCTCCACCCGGATGATGCCCGCCTGCTTGAACGCGGCCAGTCCGGCCTCCACGCTGCCGGCCAGGGAGCCGGTGTGGCTGGACGTGGCCCGCGCGCCCGCCGGGGTGGTGCCCGCCTTGATCATGATGACCGGTTTCTTTTCGGTCACGGCCCGCGCGCGGGTCAGGAATTTGCGGCCGTCGTCCACGGATTCCAGGTAGCCGATGATGACCTTGGTGTCCGGGTCGTCGCCGAGCGCCTCGAGCACGTCGGCCTCGGACACGCCCGCCTTGTTGCCCAGGGAGACGAACTTGGAGAAGCCGATGGATTCGCCCTCGGCCCAGTCCAGGATGGCCGAGCACAGGGCCCCGCTCTGGGAGAAGAAGGAGATGGACCCCTTGGCGGGCATGGTCTGGGCGATGGAGGCGTTCAGGTTGATGGCCGTGTTGAACAACCCGAGGGTGTTGGGGCCGAGCAGGGTGATGTCCCGGCGGCGGGCCAGGTCGGCCATCTCCATCTCGAGTTCGAAGCCGTCGCGCCCGGTCTCGCGGAATCCGGCGGTGATGACGCAGATGGCGTCCACTTTGGCGTCGGCCAGGTCGCGCATGGCCTGGAGGACCTTTTCACGCGGCAGGACGATGATGCCGAGATCCGGCGGGCGCGGCAGGTCGGCCGTGGTCGGGTAGGCGGTCAGGCCGAGAATTTCTCCCCCCGCGGGATTGACGGGAAAGATTGTCCCCCTGTACCCTGCCGAGATCAAATTCGACAGGATGAGATGCCCGAGCTTGAGCGGGCTCCGGGATGCGCCGACCACGGCGATGGATTCGGGGTTGAAAAGTTCGCGTAGTTGGGCGTCTGATTGCATAAATAAGGGGGTTGAATGGATACCGCTGAGCTACAGGATTGTATCCACCATAGGTTTGCCCAAGTCAAGTTCCTGGAGACGGCCCTGACCCACTCCTCGTTCGCCAACGAGCAGAGCGGCATGGACGACAACGAGCGGTTGGAATTCCTGGGCGACGCCGTGCTGGAACTGTGCATCTCCGAGGAGGGATTCAGGCGGTATCCGTCGGCCCACGAGGGCCAGCTCACGCGCATCCGTTCCCAGCTGGTCAAGGAGCAGTCCCTGGCGGACATCGCCCGGATGCTCAAGCTGGACCAGTACATCCGCCTCGGCCGGGGCGAGGAGCTGCAGGGCGGCCGGGAGCGCGACGCGCTGCTGGCGGACGCCTTCGAGGCCCTGCTCGGCGCGGTCTTCCTGGACAGCGGTTTCGAGGCCGCCCGCAGGACGATTCTGGAGATTTTCGAGGACCAGTGGCCCGCCCGGGCCATGCTGCCCGAGACCAAGGACTACAAGAGCCGGTTGCAGGAAGTGGCCCAGGAGCTGTTCCGCGACAGGCCGTTGTACGTGCTCTCCGGGACCAGCGGCCCCGAGCACGAGAAGCTGTTCGAGGTGGACGTGACCCTGCCGCGCGGCGAGAAGTTTCGCGGCTTCGGCACCAGCGTGAAGCGGGCCGAGCAGGAGGCCGCGCGCATGGGCCTCGATTTCCTCGAGGAAGAATAGAACCCCGACACATCACACGGCCAAAACGACCGGAACCATGCCCTGCGGGACAATCCCGCAGGGCCGGTTTCCGATCGTCTTCAGTCGCGTCCGGTCGTTGACGGCTAGCCGCCGATGAGCTGCATGGCCATTCTCGGCAGGGAGTTGGCCTGCGCCAGCATGGCGACTGCGGACTGGGTGAGAATCTGGTTGCGCACGAACTCGGTCATCTCCTGCGCCACGTCGACGTCGGAGATGCGGGATTCGGCCGCCTGCAGGTTCTCGGCCTGGATTTCCAGGTTGGTGATGGTGTTTTCCAACCGGTTCTGCATGGAACCGAGGTTGGCGCGGATCTTGTCCTTGGAGATGATCGCCTGGTTGATCGCCTCCATGGCCGTCTGGGCCAGGGCCTGGGTGGAGATGGACTTGCCCGCGTTCTGGGCCTCCCAGGTGGTGCCGTTGGTCTTCAGGGAAGCCAGATGGCCGAGACCGAAGGCGGAGGCGGAGGAGCCTTGGATGGCGACGTAGTAATAGTCCTCGGCGGAGTCGTTGCCGGTGCCGAAGTGGATCTTCAGCGGGCCCGTGGACTGCAGGCCGGTTCCGTTGTGGTCTATGCCCGGGTCGCCGGACAGGTTGCCGTTGAGCAGGTAAATTCCGTTGAAGTCCGTCGCGTTGGCGATACGGGTGATCTCCGAGCACATTGCCTGGTATTCGGAGTCGATGATCATCCGCTGGTCGGAGTTGTAGGTACCCGTGGACGCCTGCATGGCCAGTTCCTTCAGACGAATGAGCTTTTCGTCGATCACCTGGAGTGCGCCGTCCGCGGTCTGGATCAGTGAGATCGCGTCGGATGCGTTGCGGACGCCCTGGTGCAGGGATTTGATTTCCGATCGCATGAGCTCGCGAATCGCCAGACCGGCCGCGTCGTCTGCGGCTGTGCCTACTCGCAGGCCGGAAGACAAACGCCGGGTGGAGACGCCGAGCCGATTGTAGTGGCCGGACAGGTTTCTCTGGGCGTTCATGGCCATGAGGTTGTGGTTAATGACTAAAGACATCAGAACCCTCCTTGTTCAATTCTCAAATCCATTTTGCCAAGATAAAGCATCATGTGTGCCAAGTTAATTTTCTCAAGCAATATTAAGAAAATAGCTATCTAAATAAAGTCTAGAAAGGCCATTTTTTCCCCTTCCGCCAAGGGGGGTAAACCGTTGCCCGTCAATGCTTTGTCAATATTTGCCGGGTGGGGGAGGGGGAGTCGAAGGGTCTGACGGTGCCTTAAGAAGATAAGGAAAGCCGCCCGCTGGGCGGCGATTGATGGAAAGATGCGCGCCTGCGGCGCGAGAGAGCCGGTGAAGGGGGTTGCACCCCCTTCAGCCTCCGAGAGGCGCTGTGCAGGCTGAAGCCTGCACAATGCTCCATGCCCTCCCGGCGGGGTCCATTTTTTGCTGGCCCAAAAAAATAGACAAAAAAAGGGCCTGGGAGGGGAGCGCGGCCGCCCGGAGATCGGGGGATAAGAATCTGATCGATTCGGGTCGGCTCCCGATTCAAGGCTCGCTGCGCTCGCTGTGCATCGAAGAGCCGCCGCCCCGAATCGATCCGATTCTTATCCCCCGAGCAAGGGCTCGTTTGGGTGATGGGAAGAGGGGCGGTGGGACGCGGTGGGTGTACCTCGGCGCGGGGCGGGGGAAGAGCCGCTGTCGGACGGGGCGTCCGAGGCGCTCCATGGGAGCCTTTAAGTGTTCCTCCGTGCCTTTCGCCAAGCCAAACGCGGCGGGCCAATCCACTCTGTCGCAGAGTGCGGTCAAACTCCGGTCGCGAATGCGCGGCCAAACCCCTGCGCATAGCCTCTTTCACCGGCCCATTCGCTGCAAACCAATCCCCACTTACGGAGGGCGGCAATCGGAAGCGAACCCTAGAGCCCGTGTCCGGCGAGCGAAGCGTCGGCTGGATCGAGTCTGCGCAGCAGACATCTATCCAGCCAGCGAAAGCCGCCTACGGGCTCTTGGGTCCGCTTCCGCCGCGCTCACACCACAGCGCAGTTTTTGCTTCCTTTTTTCTGCGCCAGCAAAAAAGGAAGTCGCCGTAAAGGCGAAATCAATAAGTAAGGCGGACAGCCAAAAGTTCCGACGCGGATGCGCGGACAACTAACCGGGCTCAACAAGGCCCGCACCAGGCGAACCCCCGCAACCCCGGACGCGAATGCGCGGCCATCCCCCCGCGTCAAAATTCCCTCCGTCCCTTGGCGGCAAGGACCCGCCGTACTATATCCAGGGCGGCAACGACCCCGGCCCGAAGTTGGCGGCGAGGCCCCGCTTCGCGTTTCGAGCCTGCTCCAAAAGCCGGACGGCCCGGCGATGTTGCATGACATCGCCGGGCCGCTGGGTTTTCTTTGCCCCTTGGTGGGTGGCCAGGGGGCCTTGGAGAAGGACGTCTATGAGTATGGGTTACTTGAGACCTCTTTTGGTTACCGCTTCATGGAGATGACTTCGCCGAGCAGCGAGTCCACGGTGGTGATGACCTTGGTGTTGGCCTGGAAGCCGCGCTGGGTGGTGATCATGCGCACGAACTCGGTGGCCATGTCCACGTTGGACATCTCGAGCTGGTTGCCGTCGATGGTGCCCTTGCCCGAGTTGCCCGCCTGGCCGGTCAGGGCCGGGCCGGAGTCCAGGGTTTCGGTGAACAGGTTGCCCCCTTCGCGGCGCAGGCCGTGCTGGTTGGTGAAGGTGGCCAGGGTCACGGCGTAGAGTTCGAGCACCTGCCCGTTGGAGTAATGGCCCGAGATGATGCCCTCGCGGGAGACCGAGATGTTCTGCAGGATGCCCGCGGAGTAGCCGTTCTGGCTCTGGAACAGGGTGGAGGAGCCGCCGGTGTTGTAGTTCCGGGTGGCCAGGGCCGAGACCGCCGGGTCCTTGAAGTTGGCCAGGTGGCCGGTGTTGCTGATGTTGTTGCCGACCATGGCCGCAGTGGTGGGCACGGTGCCCATGCCGCCGGCCCAGCCGATGGTCGCGGCGCCGGAGCCGTTGCTCGACAGGTTCTTGTTGGAGATGCCGAAATCGATCTGGATGGGCGTGGCGTTGGTCGACTCGGCCGTGCTGGCGTTGGACTTGCCCAGGAAGTTGGCCGTGCAGACCGGGAAGCCGCTGGTGGAGAAGTCCGCCAGGTCCCAGTTGTTCAGGTCCTTGACGTTGCCGCCGCCGTTGGACTTCAGCGTGTAGGCGCTCATGCCCGAGATCTGGCCGGTGGTGAAGGTCAGGGTGCCGACCATGAGCACGCCCGCCGCCGAGGTCCGGCCCTCGCCGATGGAGGTCGTCAGGCCGTTGGCTCCGGAGAGCATGCGCCGGTCGGCCGACGGGTCGCAGGTGACCATGAATTCCCAGACCGTGTCGCCGCCCGCGTTGCTCATGGTCACCGGGTCGAAGTACACGGTCAGGTTGTGGGCCGTGCCGATCTCGTCATAGACCTTGAGCGTGGTCGAATAGGCGTACAGGGTGGAGGCCAGCGGCGTTTTGGCCGAGCCGTCCCAGTTGTTGAACATGGCGAAATAGGGATCGGCCGCGTTGGTGGACCTGTCCGCGGCCTTGGGGTCCAGGCTGGTGACGATGGACACGTTGGTGGTCGCGTTGGGTTCGGACTGGAAGTTCTCCATGCGGATGTTGGTCGGCGTGCCGATGATCCGTGCGGAATCGTTTTGTTCCGTGGTCGACGAGGTGGTCGTGGTCACCGTGGTGGTGCTGCGCTCGATCTCCCATCCCTGGAGAACGTAGCCGTGCGGGTCCACAAGGTAGCCGTCTTTGTTGAAGCGGAAGTTGCCCGCCCTGGTGTAGTACTTCATGTCCTCGCCCAGCGGGGAGACCACGAAGAGGCCCTCGCCGGAGATGGCCATGTCCGTGGGGGCGGTGGATGCCTCGAAGGCGCCCTGGCCCCAGTCCGAGTAGACGGAGGACACGCGCACGCCACGTCCCACCTGGCCCACGCCGTTGACCGTGGCGAAGTCGGCGCTGGCAAGATCCTCGAACTGCATCATGGCGCCCTTGAACCCCGTGGTGTTCACGTTGGCCAGGTTGTTGCCGATGACCGTCATGCGTTCCGAGTGTACCGTCAGGCCGGAAATGCCCGAATACAGTGATGCTCCTAAACCCATAATAACCTCCTAATCTCTTCTCCAAGAGCCCGGAGCCGCCCTCGGCCCCGAGTGAAATAGTCGTTCGTTTACGCGCCCGAAGTTCCGTCGCCCTCGCCGGAAGTGCCGTCGCCCTCGCCGGAAGTGCCGCCGCCGTCGCCCGCGCTCGCGTCCGGATTGACGACTTCCTTGACGTTGAGCAGATTGATGAAGCGGCCGTCCTCCAGGCGCAGGAACTGGGTGCCGTTCTCGGAGACCACGCCGTCGACCTTGCCGGAAATCTCGGTCTGGACCATGACGTAGTCGCCCTTCAGGTCCTGGCCGAGGATGCCCACGCCGTACTGGCCGTCGGCCAGCACGTTGCCGTTCTCATCCTTGCCGTCCCAGGTGTACTGGTAGGTTCCGGCCTCCTTGCTGCCGAGATCCACGGTGCGCACGATGGCCCCTTCGGAGTCGTAGATGTTCATCTTGATGCTGGAGACCGTCTCGCCGAAGCCGTAGTAGATGGTCGAGGCGTTGCCCTTGTTCAGGCTGACCTTGTATCCCTCGGCCTTGACCTCCTTGCCGATGAAGCTGACCGCGGTGAGGATGTCGTTCTTGGACATGGTGTCGTTCAGCGTGGTGATCCCCTTGTTGATGCTGGTCAGCTGCTCGAGACTCGAGAACTGCGCCAACTGGGAGGTCATGTCGGTGTCCTCCATGGGGTTGAGGGGATCCTGATGCGTGAGCTGCGCCACCAGGATGGACAGGAACGCGTCCTTGTCCAGGCTGGTATCGTGTTTTGCCGGCGAGTTCGAGGCGGCAAGTCGCTGCTCCTGCTGCCCGAGATAGACGCCTGTTGTGTCTACGTAACCCATGATAGACCTCGCTTAAGCGATAAGGTGCAAGCCCTGATCGGAAGTAATTACCCTTTGCCCGACAGCCTGCACGTCCTGGGCCACACCTCCCGCACCCTGTGCCCGCATGCTGCGCATGTGGTTGCGCATGGCGACCATGGCCTCCCGCTCGCGGGACAGATTGTGCTCGCTTTCTCCGAACCAGTTGTTGAAATTCTGGTTGTCGGCGAGCCCGGCCTGGACGTCCAGCTTGTCCACCTTGAGGCCTTGGGATTCTAAAGATTGCTTAATGATATGAAGGTTGTCCGTGATGATCTTGTGGGCATCGGAGTTCTCCGCGCGGATGGTCGCGCTGACCTCCTTGCCCTGGACCGAGAGGATGATGGACAGCTTGCCGAGGTTCTCGGGAGTGAGCTGCAAAGTGAGCTGCTTGGCCCCGTTCTGCAGGGTCTTGAGCACGGCCTGGTCTACCTGCTTCATGACCTTGGGGGCGGAAACTTTTTCCCATGCCTTGGCCGTGGTGTTGGCGGCGGTCGCCTGCTGCGAGAGGGCGGTCTTGTTCGTGGACCCGGCCGTCTCGGTCTTAACCTTGTCCGAAGAATCCTTAACCTGGGAGTTGTCCTCGCGGACCTTGTCGAAGAAGTTGTTCCACTTGCGGTCGTGGTCGGCCTCGGGGTCGAAATCCTTGTCGGCGTTCCGGTCCTGGACGGTGGCGTCGCTCTTGATGTCCACCTTGTCGGCGGCGGACTGCTGCGCCTGGCGGCGGACCGTGTTCTCGGACTGGGCGTCCTTGCGTTCCTGGAAGGCCTGGGCCAGCTCCTCGCGCACGTCGGCGTCGCTCTGGTCCTCGCCCACGCGCGGCTTGAGGTCCACGGCCTGCTCCACCTGCGCGGCGGCCGAGGACGCCTTGTGGGCGTCGCCCATGATCGAGGCGAAGGCCTTGCCCACGGCCTTGACCAGCTTCTGGTCCTTCTTGTCCAGCCCGGCCAGTTCCTGGCGGATCTGGGTGAAGGCCTGCTTCATGTCCTTGGGCAGGGTGTTGGTCGAAAAGAGTTCCTGAACCTGGGTGACGAATTCCTTGGACAACCCCATGGAGGAGATGAAGGCCTCGACCTCGTCCTTGGAGAACATGGTCCGCTGGTCTTCGGGCATGGCGTCGATCTTGGCTTCGATCTGCTTGAAGACCTTGCCGAGCTGCCCCTTCTCCAACTGGCCGATGAGCTGGGTGGATTCCTTCTGGTTGAAGCCGAGCTTGCCGAAGAAACCGGCCAGGGAGGCCTTCTGCTCGTCGGACATGTCCTGCTTGCGGGTCTCGGCGATCTTCTTGGCCACGGTGGAGACGAACTGGCCCCAGGTCATGCCTTCCTCGGAGTTGACCCGGTCCTCGATGGCCGCGATCTCCTCCTCGGACATGCCGTATTCCTTGAGGTCGTCACGGACCGCGTCCAGGTCCTCGCTGGTCATGCGGCTTTCGAGGTCCTTTTCCTCGGCCCTGGCGTCCTCCTTGGGAGCCTTGGTCCCGGCCACGCTGGTGGTCTTTTCCTCGTCCTTGTCCTCCTTGATGCCGGGGGCGGAGTCGAGCATCCGTTGTTCATTCGCCACCGGGGCCATGGACAGTTCGTCCTCGACCAACTCGGTGTGCTCGTTGAACAGATCGGCGAACCGGGTGCGCTGGTCGTCCTTGGCGCAGGCGATGGCGGCCTTGTTGGCCCCCTTGTTCTTGGACGAGGTGGCGAGCTGGACCAGCTTGGCGGCTTCGGAAGCGGCTTCTGCGGCGGTGCCGGGAATATTTTGCATACTTTTCTCCTCCGGCACAGAAACAATCAAAAGGCGTGCCAATGGAGAAAAGGCTTTATATCATGATGTTAACAGCGTTTATGGGGGGAAGAAATGACCAGTTCCGTCCGGTCCGGATCGGGGGAGCCTAGCCGCAGGCGCCGACCAGCCGTTCAAGCAGGGTCAGGACATGGGCCCAGGCCTGGCGGGAGTAATCCTGGTTTTCCAGGTACATGTTCGCAAACCCGGTGAAGGGCCGGGCCATGGCCGGGCTGTCGGCCCAGAAGGACCGGTCCAGGACGGCCCCGGACCGCAGGCCGTGCTTGAACTGGCGGCCCATCTCCGGGATGTGGGCGAGCAGGCGCTCGGCCTCTTCGGGCGCGTGCCGGGCGAGCGCGGACCACGCCTCGGCGGCCTTGCGGTCCTCCCACAGTCCGAAGAGCCCGCCGAACACTGCCTGCCAGAAGCGCGAGGCCAGCCGCTCGGCGTCCGGCGCGGCCGCGTCGAGCCTCTTTAGATGATACAGGCCGAGCTCGGACCGGCCCGTTTCGAACAGGGTCAGGCCGGGCAGCTCCAGGCGGGCCAGCCGGGAGCCGTCGGCCCCGGAGGCCAGCCGCTTGGCCAGTCCGGCCACGCGGGCGGGCTTGAACGGCTCGTGGCAGAGCAGGGAATCCTGCGTGCAGTGCCAGCACCCCTTGGCGCAGGGCAGGTCGGCGCGGAGCACGTAGTGGCCGGGTCCGAACGGCCCGGTCTCCCATGGGTTGACGTTGCCCATGGACAGGTTCAGGCACTTGAGCCCGGTCCAGGCGGCCAGGTGCATGGGCCCGGTGTCCGGGGTGATGAACAGGCCGAGGGTCTGGCCCACGGCCCCGAATTCGTCCAGTCCCAGGGTGCCGCACAGGTTCAGGGCAGGGCCCTTGGCCAGCCCGGCCACCTCGGCGCCGAGCGCCTTTTCCGCCGGGCCGCCGAAGAGCACGGAGCGCAGGCCGCGCCCGTGGAGCTCGTCCACCAGCTTGGCCCAGAACGCGGCCGTGGGGCGCTTGGCCGCGTCGCTGGCCCCGAGGAACAGCCCCACCTTGTTGGAGCCGGGCAGGGTCCTGGGCAGGGAGAACCGGGTGGCGGCGATGTTCGCAAAGGGCACGGCGTCCAGGCCGTTGAGCTCGCCCCAGTGGAAGCGGTTGTACAGGTTGTTGCGCACCAGCGAGGTCCGGTAGAGCTGCCAGTCGCCGTGCACGTACCGGGTGCCGTCCCCGGCCTGGACCGGCCCGAGCTTGGCCTCGGCCCGGACCTTTCCGGCGAGCACGGCGGCCTTCTCCTGGATGGACAGGTTCAGGACCAGTTCGTAGTCGTGTCTTTCCAGGTGGGCGGCCCCGGACCAGGGGAAATAGGTGGCCGCCGGGGAGAGGCGCATGAGTGGTTCGTAGAAGATCTGTTCCGCGGCCACGAAGATGGGGTGGCCGGGGTGGCGGCGGGCCAGCCAGAGCATCAGCGGAAAGGAGAGGACCAGGTCCCCCATACGCTGCATCTGCAATATGAGGATCGGCTTCTTGGCCATGGCCTACCCGAAGGTCTTGCGCATGGTCTCCATGAGAAAGGCCATGCGGTGGTCGTAGGTGTGCTCGGCCAGGACCCGCCTGCGCGCAGCCGCGGCCACCCTGGCGCGGGCCGCCGGGTCGGCCCGGTAGCGCTCGACCAGCTCGGGGATCTCGTCCGGGCTCGCGTAGCAGACGATCTCGGTGCCGGGCTCGAACAGGTCCTCCACCTGGCGGCGGTGGTCCGTGAGCAGGAAGGCGTTGCAGCAGGGCACGTCGAAGACCCGCTGGTTGACCGCGCCCTTCATCTGCTGGCTGGTGCAGTTGAAGTTGATCTCGCTGAGTGGATAGAAGTCGGGCAGGTCGTCGTAATAGGACAGCTCCGGGTGGTAGCGCCAGCCGCTCTGCGCGGAGAACAGCTCCTGCCAACCGGTGTCGCCCACGATGAGCGGGGAAAACGGCAGGATGCGGGACACGCAGTCCAGGCGGTAGAGCAGGGTGGCCTGCCAGGTGACGAAGGTCTCGAAGGCCAGTTCGCGGTCGGGGTCGTCGAACGCCTTGTAGGCGGCGCGGACCTCGGGGAAATGTTCGGCCATGAACGGCCCGGCCTGCTGCGCGTCGGACCAGGCGAAGGCCTTGGCCACCTCCATGCCCGCCCGGAAGAGGTGCTCGGACGGGTTGGCCGCCCGGGCGCGCATCAGGGTCTTGGTCAGCATGGAGTTGCCCACGAAGGAAATGGGCGCGCGCCACGCCTCCACGGGCTCGGTGCGGTGGGGCGCAAGCCGGGTCGGGTCCGCGCCCAGGGGCAGGTGGAAGACGTGCTCAAAGCCCATGGCCGAGAGCGGGACCACGGTGTCCAGGTCCCAGGTGAACAGGGCGGCGCGCGGTTCGAGCAGGTGCTTGTACACCCCGAGGATGAGGTGCGGGTTGTCCACGAACCAGGAGGCCAGGGGCAGGCCGTATCGGTTCAGCAGGGAGGCGAGGATGCCCTCGCGGTCCACGCCCAGGTGGTTGACCGTGAGCACGAAGTCCGGGCGGAAGGTCTTGAAGGCCTCGGTCATGGCGGCCACGAACTCGTCGAGGTCCATCTCCCTGGTCCCGAGGTCCAGGAGCAGGTGCTCCACGCCGAGCCGTTCGCAGGCGGCCGCAAGCTCGCCGATGAGGAAATACTGGCTCGTGAGCAGCAGGATGCGCGGGGCCGCGCCCCGGAATCTGGGCCAACTGGTCGGGGATGCTTGCATGGTTCCCTTCTCTATCGGCCGGGTGGATTTTTGTCTACAGGTCCCGGTCCCGGCACTCGCAGTCCTTGGACTTGTACATGGCCTGGTCCGCCCGGTGGGTCATGGATTCCAGGGTGTCGCCCTTCTCGAACCGGGCCAGTCCGTGGCTGAAGCTCACCCGGATGTCCAGTTTCCCATTGGCCAGGGCGGCCCCCACGCGCTCGGCCAGGGCCCCGGCCTCCTCGATCCCCCCGTCCATGAGGATCAGGAACTCGTCCCCGCCCCAGCGGGCCAGGATGTCCGTGGGCCGGATGGTCCGCCGGGTGATGGCGACCACCTCCTTGAGCACGTTGTCCCCGGCCAGGTGGCCGTACTCGTCGTTGATGGCCTTGAACTTGTTCAGGTCGAGGATGACCGCCGAGAAGGCCCTGCCGTAGCGGTCCGCCTTGTAGGCGAACTGTTCGAAGGCCTCTTCCAGGGCGCGGCGGTTGGCCGCCCCGGTCAGCGGGTCGGTCTTGGCCAGCCTTTCCAGGCGGCCCTGGTAGTGGTTGATGGTGATGGAACAGAGCACGATGATCAGGATGGAGGCGAGCAGGCCGATGATCACGGTGCGCACGAGGTTGTCGCGGGCCGCGGCCAGGGCCGAGGACTCGCTCTGCTCCACGATGAGGAACCACTTCAGCTCGGGGATGTACCGGGTGGACAGGAGATAGTGCTCGCCGTCCCAGTCGTACTGGAAGCTGCGTGAGTCGTCGCGGGGCACGAGGATGGCCTGGGCCACGTCGCGGATGCCGCCCGCCTTGGTGATATAGTAGCGCTCGATACGGGACTTGTCGCGATGGACCTGGACCAGGCCGTCGCGGTCCACCAGGTAGACCTCGCGGTGGTAGTCGTGGCGGGCCTTTTCCAGCAGGCCGGTGACCCGGTCGATGTTCACGCCCACCCCGGCCACGCCCAGGAGACGGCCGTTCCCGTCCTCCACCCGGAAGTTGACGAAGATGGTCAGCTTGCCGCCTTCGGCCTCGTTGGTGTCCACGTCCAGGGCGTACTCGACGTTCTTGCGCACAAAGGCGAAGTACCAGACGTCGTGCGGGTCGCGCGGGCCGATCTTCTTCAGGATGCCGTTTTGGGTGTAGTAGTTGTCGCTCTGGGCCGAGACGAAGAAGGTGGTCAGGAAGCCGTACTTGTCGCGCAGGTCGGACAGGTAGCGGGTGATGGCCCCGAGGTCCTTCTCCCCGGACTTGATCCAGTTCTTCAGAAAGGCGTCGTTGGCCATGGAGGTGGAGACCAGGATGGGCCGGAGCATGTCCGCGTGGACTTCGGAATAGATGTTCTTGCCCGTCAGGGGCAGGGCGGAGTTGAGCAGTTCCTCCCTGACCGTGGCGCGGGTGAAGGCGTAGTTGATCAGGCTGGTCGCCAGGAAGGAGACGAGCAGGATCAGGGTCAGGGCGGTGATGAGCTTGGTCTTTACGGACATGGCGGCAGTGTAGGCAAGGGAACGCCCGGAGGCAACCCGGTTTAGAGCTCGTCGGAATCGAGGATGATGGTCACCGGGCCCCAGTTGGTGAAGTCCAGGTGCATCTCGGCCCCGAAGCGGCCCGTGGCGAACCCGGCCGGGGCCAGCTTGCGGGCGTCCTCCACGAATCGGTCGAACAGGGATTCGGCGATGTACGGGTGGCAGGCGTCGGTGAACGAGGGCCGCCGCCCCTTCTTGCAGTCCGCGTAGAGCGTGAACTGAGAGACGAGCATCAGGTCGCCCCGGATGTCGGTCAGCGACAGGTTGAGCTTGCTGCTGTCATCCGGAAAAATGCGCAGGTTGAGGAGCTTGTCGAGCATCTTGCGCCAGGCCGGGGTCTCGGGGAAGTCCGCCTTGTCCTCGCCGCCGAAGCCCACGAGCACGAGCAGGCCGGTGCCGATCTCGCCGACCACGGCTCCGTTGACCAGGACGCGCGCGTCGGAGACCCGCTGGATGACCACGCGCACGGCTAGCCCTCGCCGCCTGCCGGAGCCTGCGGGGCGGCCGGGACGATCCGTTCCACGCCGGGCGGGGTGCAGCCGAACCCGTTCCGGTTGGCGCAGCCCCGGTACATGGTGCCGAACACGAAGAAGCAGACAAAGGCCAGGAAGGCGACGCCGCTCAGGACGCGCCGGGGACTGGTCCGGGAGTCCTTGGGGATGAGCAGGGAAGTCATGATCTTCCCGTAGGACATGCCGTTGATCTCGCCGCGTTTCTCGTTTTGATTTTCGTCTTTGCTCTCGGCCATCATGCTTCCCAGTAGGTGGCCTTGGAGGTGTTGTTTTCCGAGACCGACACCTCCACCAGGGAGACGTTCTCCGGCATGGCCGACTTGAGGTTGCGGTAGATGAACATGGCCAGGTTCTCGGAGGAGGGGTTGATCTCCTTGAAGCACTCCACCTCGTTCAGGTGGGTGTGGTCGAGCCGGTCCAGCACGGCCTTGGTTTTGTTCTTCAATTCCTTGAAGTCCACGAGATACTGGACCTTGGGGTCCAGGGTGTCTCCCTCGACCACCACCTCCACGCCGAAGTTGTGGCCGTGCAAGTTCTCGCACTTGCCGCAGTAGTGGCGCAGCTGGTGCGAGGCCGAAAATTCCTGGGTGATGGTCAGTTTCCATTTGCCGGGCATTATCTGGACTCCTTGTATTCGTGCGGCCGCATGCCGTTCCCCTGGAACGCCTCGGCCGGATACTTTCTCTCGTTGATCTCGCATTTTTCGTGGGCGGCCGCAACCAGGTCGATGCCCATCTCGTCGGCCAGGCGGACCAGGTAGATGAGCACGTCGGCCAGCTCCTCGGCCACGGCCTGTTTGCGTTCGCCCGCGACCTCCCGGCTCTCCTCCGGGGTCAGCCACTGGAACAGTTCGTTCAGTTCCCCGACCTCGCCGGTCAGGGCCATGACCAGGTTCTTGGGCGATTGGTGCTTCTGCCAGTTGCGGTCCTCGACGAATTTGCGGTGCCGCTCGTTGAGTTGGTCCAGGGAATCCATATGCTCTCTCGTGGTTGATCGGTTCGGCGGCCGTATTGGGCGGCCGGGCGGGGGAAAGGCCGTGCCGCTATTTTTTCTTCCCCAGCAGGTCCTCGCGCAGCTTGCGGGCGAGTTCCTCGCGGGCCGGTTCCAGCCCCTCGCGGTAGCCCTTGGCGTCGCCGTATTCGAAGAAGCCCCGGTAGTGGCCGTGCACGGACTTGACCGGGCGGGCGTGGCGCACGGGGCACCAGTATTGTTCGGTGCGTGCGGCGACCTCGCGGACGTAGGCGATGACGCCGTTGAAGTAGCCGCAGTACATGCAGTTCATCTTTTCGAGCCAGTTCAGGTAGCCGAGGTGCTGGCGGTCGATGATCACGTAGTCCCGCCGCCGGGCGAAGGGTATGCCGTAGACCGGGAAGCAGATGTACTGGTAGACGGTGACCACCAGGTCCAGGATCACGCAGGGGATCAGCGCCCCCCAGATGATCGGGATGGTCAGGATGATCAGCGGGCCGGAGTCGTAGACGTAGTCCAGCCACTTCTTCAGGAACTCGCGCTGCCTGGCCTTGACCTCGTGGGTGAAGCTGACCTTGCGCTGCCGGATGGTGTATTCGAGATCCTCGCGCTTGGCGCGCAGCTCCTGTTCCAGCTCGACCTGAAGTTCCTCGATCCTCTGCAGCAGTTCGTTGACTCGGCTCATGCGTCCTTCCCGGCGATTGTGAGGTTGCGTGTGTTGAAGCGGGGGCTTCGGGATTGCGATCTTCGAGCATGGTGGGCGAGCGCGGCGCGGTTTGTCAACCAACAAAAAAGCCCCGCCGGAGCGGGGCCGTGAAGATCGCGGGGAGGCCGGTCCGCTCAGTTGCGGCGGAAGCGGCGGACCAGGGGCAGGCAGAGCAGGCCGAGGCCCAGGAGCAGCCACGTGGCCGGTTCGGGCACGACGCTGCCCGAGTATTCGCCCCGGCCGATGAACGCCTGTTCGTACCCGTTGTCCAGGCCGTACATGCTGATTTCCATGGAGAGCATGTCCTCCAGACTGCCCGCCGTGGCGGTCCATGCGGCCAGGAATTCGTTCAGCTCGGGCAGGACCACGGCGTAGGCCGCGTTGTTGGCGCCGAGATTGTGGTTGAAAGTGACGCCGTCGAATTCGACGTTGCCGCCGGAGAGGACGTAGTTGTCGGTCGTGGAGGTGTCGATGAGGTCGTACGTGCCGTACACGGTCGCACCGTTCCAGAGCGTGAGTTGCACCTTGATGTAGAGGTCCTGGCTGCTCGAGGTCTCGTTATTGTTGAAATAGAAGACCGGCATGCTGCCGTCCAGGTAGGCGACGAGGGCCCCGATGTTCGCGTCCCACGTCGTCAGGGAATCGGCGTAGATGCCGTTGTTGTCGGGGTCGGCGGCGGTGGCGGTGGAAAAGCTGGCGTTGGTGGCGTGGTTCGGCGTCATGTACGCGTCCTCGAACCCCGTCGCGTTGTCGGCCGCGGCCTGGGCGCCCGTCATGATGACGATGTTGTCCGCGAGCTGGCCGGGGCCGGACGCCACGTAGTACGGGTCACCCGAGTTGAGGTACGTGTCGGTGAACCCGGAGGAGACGTAGTTCACGATGGGCAGGGAATAGGAATAGAAGTCGCCGTACTGGCGGGCTAGCCCGCTGGTCACGGAGGTGTCCAGATCGGGCAGGACCAACGCTTCGGCCCGCTCGGGCCGGGCGGCGAGGCATATGCCGACGATGAAAAGAAGGGTCAGTATATATCTCTTCATGGTATTCTTCCTTGTATGCAAAAGTTCAGGCGCGATGCGCGCTTGATGATTATGCCTACCTGTAACAATGCAACAAGTGTACCTGAGATAATAGTCTGATTTTATTCGGTAAGTACGAAGATCATCCTCGGCTGGGGGTGTGAAGTTTCCCGACATTCCAAAAAACTTTACACTTTCCTGAAGTTATAGATTTTATCTATTCTACCTATTGATAATGATAACGATTCTCGGTGTCGAATCCCGGGGGAGTCGACCGGCGCGGCTCGATACCGGCGGTCGTGCGCGGGCGCCCCATCCTGAGCGCAATCGGGTTGTGAAAATATTCCGTTTAAAACCGGTAGGTTGTGTCGACAACAGCCTGTAAGGGATTCCGACAGCTCTCCCGGCCGGAGATGGGGTCGGCTAGAGGAGTTCGGCCTCGGCCTCGGCGCGGTAGGTCTTGGCGTCGCCGTTCTGCCAGGCCTCGACCTCCTTCCAGAAGTCGCGGCCGGGGTAGACCTTCCAGCCGTTGCCCAGGCGCAGGTTGACCACGGACTCGCGGGTGATGATGCCGAGGTTCACGTTGGTGGTGCCGGGGTAGCGCTGGAGGATGGCCTTGAGCGCGTTGAGGTGCCCGTCCACCGCGTTCTTCTCGCCGATCCACAGGCTGACCGGCTGGTCCGAGCCCTGGGCCGCGTCGGCCAGGAACAGGACCTTGTCGGCCAGGATCTTGGCGGACTTGGGCGCGTCCTCGGGACCGCCGGGCGCCTCGCGCACGTCGATCTTGCCCTGGACCAGCAGGGGGCGGTCCGCGTCGAGCAGTTCGCGCGCCTCGGCATACACGTTGGGCAGCAGGGTGATCTCGCCGTAGGTGGTCAGATCCTCGGCGTTGCAGAAGGCCATGGGGTCGCCCTTGCGGGTGATGAACTGCTTGTAGTCCGGGATGATCACGGCCACGCGGACCTCGGTGCCGTTGGGGATGGTCTTGCACTCCTCCAGCGTCACGGTGCGCAGCCGCTGCATGTCGTGGCGGTAGGCCAGCAGCGGGTGCCCGGACAGGAAGAAGCCGAGGACCTCCTTTTCCAGGGTCAGTTTCTCGCGGTCGTCGAACTCCTCGCACAGGGAGCAGGTCGGCGTGTGGGCCGAGTCCTTCTTTTCGCCGCCGCCGAGCATGTCCAGCATGTTGAGCATGCCGGACTCCTTTTCCTTGGCCTTTTTCTGGCCGAGCGCCACGGCCTTGTCCAGGTCCTCCAGCAGGGCGGCCCGGGAGCAGGAGAAGCAGTCGAGCGCGCCCGCCTTGATCAAGGATTCCAGGACCCGTTTGGTCACCCGGCGCAGGTTCACCCGCTCGCAGAAGTCGAAGATGTTCTCGTACGGCCCGTTCTCGGCGCGTTCGGCCGCGATCTCGTTGATCGCCTCCTCGCCCACGTTCTTGATGGCCGCCATGGCGAACAGGATCTCCCCGTCCTTGACCGAGAAGCGCGCGTGGCCCGCGTTGATGTCCGGCTGGCGGACGGTGATGTCCATGTCGCGGCAGGCGTTGACGTACATGATGATCTTCTCGGTGTTGTTCATTTCCGTGCTCATCAGCGCGGCCATGAATTCCACCGGGAAATGGGCCTTGAGGTAGGCGGTGTGGTAGGAGATCAGCGCGTAGGCGGCGGAGTGGGACTTGTTGAAGCCGTAGGCCGCGAACTTCTCCATGGTGTCGAAGATGTCGTTGGCCACGGCGTCGTCGATCTTGTTCTCGCGCGAGCCCTCCAGGAAGCGGGACCGCTGCTTGGCCATCTCCTCGGCGATCTTCTTGCCCATGGCCCGGCGCAGCAGGTCGCCTTCGCCGAGCGAGTAGTTGGCGATGACCATGGCCGTGGCCATGACCTGCTCCTGGTAGACCATGACGCCGTAGGTCGGCTTGAGGGTCTCCTCCAGGGACGGGTGCGGATAGGTGACCGCGATCTCGCCGTGCTTGCGCATGATGAATTCGTCGACCATGGACACGCCGTGGGAGCCGATCATGCCCAGCGGGCCCGGCCGGTACAGGGCGAGCATGGCCACGAGGTCCTCGAAGCGGTCCGGGCGGAGCATGCGCAGGTACTTGCGCATGCCCGAGGATTCCACCTGGAAGATGCCGTCCGTGTCGCCCTTGGCGAAGATGGCGAAGGTGTCCGGGTCGTCCAGGTGCAGGGTGTCCAGGTCCGGGGCCTTCTTGCCCTGCTCGCGGATGATGTCCAGGCAGTCCTCGATGACCGTCATGGTACGCAGGCCCAGGAAGTCGAACTTGATCAGGCCGACCTTCTCGACCTTCTTCATGTCGAACTGGGTCACGATTTCGCCCTTCTTCCCTTTGTAGAGAGGAAGGTATTCGGTCATGGGCTTGTTCGAGATGACCACGCCCGCCGCGTGGGTGGAGGCGTGGCGGCACAAGCCTTCCAGTCGCGTTGAAATGTCGATGAGTTTGGCCACCTTGGGATCGGTGGCGACCATGTCGTCCAGTTCGGTCACGGCCTTGACCGCGTTGGGCACGGTGATCTTGGCCTTCTCCACGCCGAGCAGCTTGGCCATGACCGCCGGGTCGTCCGGGATGAGCTTGGCGATCTTGTCGGTCTCGCCGAAGGTCATGCCCAGGGCCCGGCCCACGTCCTTGATGACCGCCTTGGTCTTCATGGTCCCGAAGGTGGTGATCTGGGCCACCCGGTCCACGCCGTACTTCTCGGCGCAGTATTTGACTACCTCCAGGCGGCGGCGCTCGCAGAAGTCCACGTCGATATCGGGCATGGACACGCGTTCCACGTTCAGGAAGCGCTCGAACAGCAGGTCGTAGGGGAGCGGGTCGAGGTTGGTGATCTTGAGCGACCAGGCCACGATGGAACCGGCGGCCGAACCTCGGCCGGGTCCCACCGGGATGCGGTGGTCCTTGGCCCAGTTGATGAAGTCCTGGACGATGAGGAAGTAGGCCGGGAAGCCCATCTCCTTGATGACCCCGAGTTCGTAGTCCAGCCGATCCCAGTATTTTTTCTCGTCCACCTCGTAGGTGATGGTGTTCAGGCGGCGCTTGAGGCCCTCGCGGCACAGGCGGTCGAACTCCTCGTTCATGGACACGCCCTCGGGCAGCTCGTACTCCGGGAAATAGTAGTTGCCGAGTTCGATCTCGAGGTTGCACATCTCCGCGATGCGCTGGGTGTTGGAGATGGCCTCGGGCACGTGGGCGAACGCCTTCTCCATCTCCTCCGGGGTCTTGAAATAGAGTTCCCTGGTCTCCATGCGGAAGCGCTTTTCCGCGTCCACCTGGGTCTGGGTCTGGATGCACAGCAGGGTGTCGTGGGCCTCGTAGTCCTCGGCGGTCAGGTAGTGGCAGTCGTTGGTGGCCACCAGGGGCAGGCCGGTTTCCTCGGCGCACTTGATGAGCAGTTCGTTGAGCCGGTTCTGCTTGCCGATGCCGTTGTCCTGGAGCTCCAGGTAGAAGTTGCCCGGAAAGATGGACTCGTAGGTCCGGGCCATCTCCACGCCCGCCTCGACGCCCTCGTTCATGAGCTTGCGGGGCACCTCGCCCGCCAGGCAGGCGGACAGGGCGACCAGCCCCTCGGAGTACTTCTTCAGCAGGTTCTTGCACACGCGCGGCTTGTAGTAGAAGCCGTTCAGGTATCCCTCGGAGACGATCTTGATCAGGTTCTTGTAGCCGCGCTGGTTCTTGGCCAGCAGGACCAGGTGGTAGCCGCCGCCGTGGTCCTTCTTGTGGTGCGCGTCCACCTCGTCCACGTCGCCGGGGGCCACGTACACCTCGCAGCCGATGATCGGCTTGATGCCCAGTTCCTTGGCCGCCATGTAGAAGACCACGGCCCCGTACATGGACCCGTGGTCGGTGATGGCCACGGCGGGCATGCCCAGGTCCTTGGCCCTGGAAAGCAGGTCCCCGATCCGGATGGCGCCGTCGAGCAGGCTGTACTCAGTGTGTACGTGAAGATGAACGAATTCGGCCACTTATTGAAACTCCTTGTGCTGAGATACGGATGATAGCGTAAAGCCGTGGGGACTGCCACCCGGAAAAGAAGGAAGCGATTCGGTTGACATTCTTGTGTGAAAACGGTCCATTGCAACAGGTCGAAAACCTGTGGCCCGGAGACGTTGTGGAACCGCTGACGAACGTGACCGCCTACCTGTGGGGCCGGCTGCCCCTGATTCTGCTCTTCGTGTGCGGGTACCTAGTGTACCAGCTCATGGCGGCCACGCGCATCACGGACGGGTTCGTGGCCTGGGCCCTGCGGCGCAGCGGGGGGCGGGCAGGGCGGGTGCTGCTCTACATCATCGCGGCCTCGGCCGTGCTTTCGTCCTTCATCCCCAACACCATCACGGTGCTGACCCTGATCCCGGTGCTGAAAAGGCTGGACCGAGACTTCGCGGCTCGGGGCGTGACCGGCATGACCACGGTGCTGATGTGCTCGGCCCTGTACGGTGCGGCCATCGGCGGCACGGGCTCCATGATCGGCACCCCGGCCAACGCCGTGCTCTTCGCGGCCCTGGACCTGTTTCAGGTGGCCGGGCGCGACAATCTGAATTTTTTCAACTGGTTTCTGTGGTCCGTGCCCCTGGTGGCCGCCTTCGTGCTGCTCGCCTGGTTCGTGGTCGCGGGGCTGGGGCTGCCCAAGTCGGCGCGGGGCGCGGTCATCGACCTGTCCGGCTCGGTCGGGAGCGGGGTCGACGCCCGCCAGCGCTACGGGGCCAAGCTGTTCTGGCTGTACATGGGCTATTTCGTGATCGAGGCCGTGCTCAGGGAGAACGTGCCCGGGTTCGCGGCCGTGTCGCCGGTGGTCAGCCTGGGGTTCGCCGGGCTGTTCCTGTACCTGCTCTTCGTGCGGAGCGCGCCGGACGGGGGAGGGCGGTCCGGGCCGCTGCTCACCGGGGGCGGGCTGCTCAAGTCCGTGCCGCGTCGAGGGTTCATCTTCATCCTGGCCCTGGCCGTGCTGGTCGGGGTGGTCCACTGGACCGGGCTGGACCACAAGACCGTGGTCCTGGCGGGCAAGCTGCTCAAGGGCCACATGGACCCGCGCCTGCTCTTTCTGCTGACCATCACGGCGGTCATCACCCTGACCGAGTTTTTGTCCAACACCGCGGTGGTCACCGCCTTCTTCACCATCGCCTACTACGCGGCCAAGGGGCACGGGATGGACCCGCTGCCGCTGATGATCGCGGTGGGCGTGGCCTCCACCTGCGCCTTCATGACCCCCATCGCCACCACCGCCAACGCCCTGGCCTTCGGCGAGATGAAGGGCGCGTCCCTCAAGGCCATGGTCGGCCTGGGGTTCGTGCTCAACTGCCTCGGCGCACTGCTCATGACCGGCTGGCTGGGCTGGGTCCTGCCCCGGCTGTACTAACGGCGGGGTGGCGGCCGAAGGGGCGGACTACTCCTTGAAGGCGCTCTTGATGTCCCTGCCGTAGGTGAAGGTGCGCAGCTCCCAGCCCTGGCCGTCGGGGTTGTAGTAGTAGAGGTCGAACACCTTGGGCATCTTCGGGAAGAGCAGGAGGTAGCGCAGCCGGATCAGGGAGCTGCCGACGCGCTGCTTGAGAAGCCGTTCATAGCCCAGGGGCTTGCCGCTCTTGCCGTATTCCCCCTCGAGGTCCTGCTTGAGTTCGATCACGGTGTCGGCCCGCTCGCTGCCCAGGAGGGAGATGAAGGCGTCGTCGACCCGCCACTCGACCAGCAGGTTGAGGAAGTGTTCGGCATGGACCTCGGGGCCCTGCTGCTTCCAGCCGGCCGCCTCGAAGGCGCCGGCCGGGTACGGGGAGGCCAGGAGAAGCACGAGCAGACTCGTGGCCAGATAGTTGCGGATATGCATGACGGACTCCTTGGAGCGATTGTTCGGCGGAACCTAGCAGAAATCGTCGCGCCAATCGAGAACCAAACGAGGCGGCGGAACACCACCTATATATAATGATGGGACCCCCTGCACGGTGCTGCGTTTTGGGCTGAAATAAATGTTGTGCTATTACGATAGCTTAATTTGAAAAGCGCATTTTTTTGGAAAAAGCGCTTGACCTGAGTGGACGGTTCCCATAGAACTCCTCTTCGCCGCTGGGGAACACCCCGAGTGAGTCACCGGCGGCTTGTTCTTTCTCAAATATATCGAATGGTTAACGCCGATTTGGCCAACTGAAAAAAGTTGAAAAAAGGTGTTGACGGGGGGAAGACAATCACTTAGTTTCCCCTTCCTGCCTGAGGGCGGGACGTTCTTTGAGAAGAAAGACGTTTCTGGTCTTTGACAATTAAATAGCGAGTTGAGCAACAAAGATCACGATAATCACAGCCCGTTTAATACGAGTTTAAGATTGAGTGATCACATTCTCCAAGTTTA
>NZ_JBGLYH010000043.1:0-37980 GCF_041414475.1 Pseudodesulfovibrio karagichevae | reverse complement strand
ATCGGTATTTTGGAAAATGGCAACGGCGACCTGAACGTCTACGCCGGTTCGGTCCTGCTCGGCGTCCTGCCCGCCACCGGTTCCGGGGGCCTGATCAGGCCCCCGGAACCGGTGGACGAACAATAAAGGTGTTACCCATGTACCCGGGCAGAAGTGTTACCCATGTTTCCGGTTGCACAGGAGAACCCTTTTCTCAAAGGGTTCCCTTTCCCCCTTCCCCCGGCCGCCGGAGGCATAATAAAAGGGCGCGGGCCATTCGGTCCGCGCCCTTTTTGTTGGTATCTCGGTACGGCTAGCCTTCGGCGATCCAGGTCTTGAGTTTTTCTTCGAACATGGAGCGGATTTCATCAAGGCGTTCCGGGGTTTCGGCTTCGAAGCGGAGGACGAGGACGGGCTGGGTGTTGGAGGCCCGGATGAGGCCCCAGCCGTCGGGGAAGACGGCGCGCACGCCGTCGATGTCGATGGCGTCGAACTTGGAGCTGAAGTATTTGACGGCCTTGCCGACCACTCGCTCCTTCATGCTCTCGGGGCAGTCCACGCGGATTTCCGGGGTGGACCAGGTCTTGGGCCAGTTGAGCTGTTCGCTCATGGGCTTGTCGGACTTGGAAAGAATCTCGACCATGCGCAGGGCCGCGTAGGTGGCGTCGTCGAACCCGTAGTAGCGGTCGGCGAAGAACATGTGGCCGGACATCTCGCCCGCGAACTTGGCCCCGATCTCGCGCATGCGCGCCTTGATCAGGGAGTGGCCGGTCTTCCACATGACCGCGTCGCCGCCGTGGGCGCGGATGTCGTCGTACATGAGGTGCGAGCATTTGACCTCGCCGATGATGGACGCGCCGGGGAAGGCCTTGAGGATATCGCGGGCGTAGATGGCCACCAGTTGGTCGCC
Source organism: Pseudodesulfovibrio karagichevae (assembly GCF_041414475.1). Lineage (NCBI taxonomy): Bacteria > Pseudomonadati > Thermodesulfobacteriota > Desulfovibrionia > Desulfovibrionales > Desulfovibrionaceae > Pseudodesulfovibrio > Pseudodesulfovibrio karagichevae. Next base: position 37,091 of record NZ_JBGLYH010000043.1, on the reverse strand, counting down.
AAAGAGCAGTTCGCCCTTTTCGGTGACCACGCCGATGCGGTCGCAGTCGCCGTCCAGGCCCACGCCGATGTCCGCCTTTTCCTTGAGCACGGCCTGTTGCAGGGCGACCATGTTCTTTTCCACTACCGGGTCGGGGTGGTGGTTGGGAAAGTCGCCGTCGGGCTCGCAGAACAGGCAGACCACCTCGGCCCCGGCCTTGCGCAGGGCGTCGGCGGTGAGCAGCCCGCCCGTGCCGTTGCCGCCGTCCACGACCACTTTCACGGGCCGCGCCAGGGTCACGTTCCCGGACAGCTCGGCCACGTACTTGTCGAGCACGTCCTCGTGCCGGACCGTGCCCTCGCCCACGGGGAACTCGCCCTTGTCCATGAGCTCGAAGACGTCCTGGATCTCGTCGGAATGGATGGTGCTGATTCCCTGCCAGACCTTGAATCCGTTGTATTCCGACGGGTTGTGGCTGGCAGTGATCATCACGCCCGCGTGGGTCTCCTGCTTGGTCACGGCCCAGTAGAAGGCCGGGGTGGAGACCTGGCCGATGATGATCACGCTCACCCCCGTGCCGTTCAGGCCACGCGTCAGCGCCTTGGCGTAACCGGGCGAGGAGTGGCGGCAGTCATGGCCGACCACGGCGGTCCTGGAGCCGTTCTCCAGGAAATACTGGCCGCAAGCCCGGCCCAGCCGCTCGACCCATTCCTCGTCGAAATCCCTGTCCACCACGCCGCGAATGTCGTAAGTCCTGAACACTTCCCGCGAGATAGGCTTCATCCGTATTCCTCCCTGCCCGTGCGCCGGGCGATAGGTCTTGTCGTACGTTGTCCCGGCCGCACGGCCGGTCTGTCATTCGATCATGAACCGGGAATCGTCGCCAGGGATTTATCCCTCGGGCCCGCAGGTGTCAGCCGACACGCGTCCGGTTCATGCCATCGTATACAGACTTTTTTCCGGAAATTCCACCGGCCCGTTCCATGAGCCCGGCGCGAAATCGTCACGCAATTGCCATTGACATATCCGCATAAGCGGATATTTATTGGCCCATGGAACAACTCGCACTGCGACTCAAGGGGCTCAGCGACCCCACCCGGCTGCGGGTCATCCGGCTGCTCGACCACGGCGAACTGTGCGTCTGCGACCTGATGGCCGGGCTCGACCTGCCGCAATCCACGGTCTCCCGGCACATGTCCTTCCTGCGCAACGCGGGCTGGGTGAACGGCCGCCGCAAGGGCAAGTGGGTTTATTATACTTTGGCCGCACCAACGGACGCGATCCAGTCGGAGATTCTCGAGATTCTTCGGCTCCGGCTGCCGGACGAGGAACAGGCCCGACAGGACCACGAACGGCTCATGACCCATCTGGCGAACAAAACCGAAGAAACCTGCCCGACCTAGGCGGAGGAATCGCGCAATGACCGAAACCGCATTGAAAAGACTCTCCTTCCTGGACCGTTTCCTGACCCTGTGGATCTTCCTGGCCATGTTCGCGGGCGTGGGAACCGGCTATTTCTTCCCCGGCGTGAAGCGGGTCATCGACGCCTTCCAGGTGGGGACCACCAACATCCCCATCGCCATCGGGCTGATATTGATGATGTACCCGCCCCTGGCCAAGGTGAAGTACGAACAGCTGGGCCGGGTCTTCCGCAACGGGCGGGTGCTCGCCCTGTCCCTGGTCCAGAACTGGGTCATCGGCCCGATCCTCATGTTCGGCCTGGCCGTGACCTTCCTGTCCGGCCAGCACGAGTACATGGTCGGCCTGATCCTCATCGGCCTTGCCCGATGCATCGCCATGGTCATCGTCTGGAACGACCTGGCGGGCGGGGACGCCGAGTACTGCGCCGGGCTGGTGGCCTTCAACTCCGTGTTCCAGGTGCTCTTCTTCTCGGTCTACGCCTACGTGTTCATCACGGTCCTGCCCGGCTGGTTCGGGCTTAAGGGCGCGGCCGTGGACGTGTCCATGGGCCAGATCGCCCAGAGCGTATTCATCTACCTGGGCATCCCGTTCCTGGCGGGCATGGCCTCGCGGTTCATCGGGCTGAAGCTCAAGGGGCGCGAGTGGTACGAGACCGTGTTCGTGCCCAGGATCAGCCCGCTGACGCTCATCTTCCTGCTGTTCACCATCCTGGTCATGTTCTCGCTCAAGGGCGACCGCGTGGTGGCCCTGCCGCTCGACGTGGTCCGCATCGCCATCCCCCTGACCGTCTACTTCCTGATCATGTTCCTGGTCTCCTTCTACCTGTCGTGGAAGGCGGACGCCACCTACGAGCAGGCCGCGACCCTGAGCTTCACGGCGGCCTCCAACAACTTCGAGCTGGCCATCGCCGTGGCCATCGCGGTCTTCGGCATCGACTCGGGCGAGGCGTTCGCTGCGGTCATCGGCCCCCTGGTGGAGGTCCCGGTGCTCATCGCCCTGGTCAACGTGGCCGTGCGCTTCCGGCGCCGCTACTTCCCCTTTGCCAAAGACACCATCGGCGGCGTCTGCCACGTCCGCTGCGAAACCTCCAACGCCGAATAGGAGCGACGCCATGAACATCCTCTTCCTGTGCACCGGCAACTCCTGCCGCAGCCAGATGGCCGAAGGCTGGGCCAAGACCCTCAAGGCCGACGAATTCACGGCCTGGTCCGCCGGGGTGGAAACCCACGGCCTGAACCCGCTGGCCGTGCGGGTCATGGCCGAGGCGGGCGTGGACATCTCCGGCAACACGTCCAAGCTGACCACCGACCTGCCCGAGGACGTGGACTTCGACTATGTGGTCACGGTCTGCGGCCACGCCAACGAGAACTGCCCCTATTTCCCGGCCAGGACCAAGGTGGTCCACGTCGGTTTCGACGACCCGCCCGCCCTGGCCAAGACGCTGACCGACGAGGCCGAAATCCTGGACGTGTACCGTCGCGTGCGCGACGAGATCAAGGCCTTCGTCCAAGGGCTGCCCGGCTCCCTGGAGTAATCGGACGGTCCTCAAGGAGTGCATATGAAAAAGCACTTGTGCAAACTGATCCGGTCCTGGTCGCCCCTGAGCGCCTGGACCGCGTGCATCCGGGTCGAGGAGAGCGGTGAACTCCGCTTCTCCCTGTTCGCCTAGGCAATACGAAAACCGAACCCACGACAAGGCCCGGCGGGAATTCCCGCCGGGCCTTCCCTTTTCGGAACGATGAACCGGCGGCGTGCGTCCCCCCAACGCCGCCGGGAACCTGCCCCCGAATCTTCCCTGCCGACCGGCACGCTTCGTTCCCTGCCAGACGTGCTCACACAGGCAGCCGCCACCATCGGTTCGACACCGCCGAATAACCAAGTCCCGCAACGGGTCCCGGGAAGTTTGACTGTTCGCGATTCCCTCCATTTTCCGACCGCCGGATAGCGTCCGAAACAGTTTTAAAATATTGTCGTCGAAAGTGATTTTCAGACTATGTTACTTGTGATTCAGCCTGAAAAAATCACGTCATATAATGAATAAAAAATCCATTTTTGACATGATGAATATATTTCGATATGATCCTAAATTGAAATTTGACGATGCACATTAAAAACTGTTGTTTTCAAACTGTAACAAAAGTTATCGACGATAATACAGCAATAAATCCACTCTTACAGTTGCTCATCTCTAATACAAAAGAGTGTTGCAGCAATTAATGACTGTATTATCACTAAAACAACATTGAATTCCGTGCACCAACAAGATTTACATGCCATTGACCTCGAAATGCCATAGCGGACAAGAAACCCTGTCCGTACGTAGGCCGTGCGCGGCCACCCCTTGCGGCCTCCGCGACAGGGTTCCCCTCCTCTGATTCCATTTCGACCGTCTTCTTTCCGGATGCCCCCTCGCCCTCGGCGCGGGGCGTCCGTCGCCACTTTCAACGGAGTAACCATGGGACAAATCACTGTAGAAAACCTTTACAAAATCTTCGGGAGCAAACCCCGGAAAGGCCTTGAGCTGCTTAAACAGGGGCTCGACAAGGCCGCGGTGCAGAAAAAGACCGGCCTGACGGTGGGCGTGAACAACGCCTCCTTCACCATCGAAGACGGCGAGATATTCGTCATCATGGGCCTGTCCGGCTCGGGCAAGTCCACCATGGTGCGCATGCTCAACCGGCTCATCGAGCCCACGGCCGGGCGGGTCCTGGTCAACGGCGAGGACGTCACCGCCATGAGCGACGACGAACTGGTCAAGTTCCGGCTGCACAACATGAGCATGGTCTTCCAGTCGTTTGCGCTCATGCCGCACCAGACCGTGCTCGACAACGCCGCCTTCGGCCTGGAACTGGCCGGGGTGGACAAGGCCAAACGGCACGAACGCGCCCGCGAGGCCCTCGCGCAGGTCGGCCTGGCCGGGTGGGAGGACCAATATCCCAAACAGCTCTCCGGCGGCATGCAGCAGCGCGTCGGGCTGGCCCGAGGCCTGGCCGTGGACCCGGAAATCTTGCTCATGGACGAGGCCTTCTCGGCGCTCGACCCGCTCATCCGCACCGAGATGCAGGACGAGCTGATCAAGCTCCAGGAGGAGCACCGCCGGACCATCGTGTTCATCTCCCACGACCTGGACGAGGCCCTGCGCATCGGCGACCGCATCGCCATCATGGAGGGCGGCAACGTGGTACAGGTGGGCACGCCCGACGAAATTCTGCAAAACCCGGCCAACGACTATGTGCGCGCCTTCTTCCGGGGCGTGGACCCCACCGGGGTCATCAGCGCGGGCGACATCGTGCGCGACTCCCACCCGACCATCGTGCTCACCCGGGGAGGCAGCCTGCGCATCGCCCACGAAATTCTGAGCGGCAGCGAGCTGGAATACGCCTATGTCACGGATTCCCGCCGCCGTTTCCTCGGCGTGGTCTCGTCCGAGGGCATCCGCAACGCGCTGGAGGCCGGGCTGCCGGAGCACCCCCTGAGCCAGGTCTACCTGCCCGAGGCGTTCGCCGTGCACAAGGACGACTCCATGCAGGACATCCTGCCGCAGGTGGCCATCGCCACCTGGCCCATCCCGGTGGTGGACGACGACAACCGCTACCTCGGCGTGGTCTCCAAGAACCGGTTCCTCAAGACCCTGCACAAAACCGAAGTCGCCCTGTCCGAAGGAGGTGACCAATAATGTTTCAAGATACGATCATCCCCCTGGACCAATGGGTTTCCGAGGCCGTGGAATGGCTGGTGGACAACCACCGCGAATTCTTCCAGATGCTCAAATGGCCGGTGGACTGGCTCCTGAGCGGCTTCGAACACGGCCTGACCACCGTGCACCCGCTCGTGGTCATCGTCATCGTCTGCCTTCTGGCCCTGAAGTTCTCCGGCAAGCGGCTGGCCGTCTTCTCGCTGGCCTCCCTGCTCCTGATGGGCTTCCTCGGCCTATGGGAAGACACCATGATCACCCTGGCCATGGTCCTGTCGTCCGTGGTCATCTGCGCCGTGATCGGCGTCCCGCTGGGGATCATGTCCGGCCGCAGCAACCGGTTCGAGGCCTGGCTCCGGCCCGTGCTCGACGCCATGCAGACCACGCCCGCGTTCGTCTACCTCGTGCCCATCGTCATGCTCTTTTCCGTGGGCAACGTGGCCGGCGTGCTGGCGACCATCATCTTCGCCCTGCCCCCCATCATCCGGCTGACCAGCCTGGGCATCCGCCAGGTCCATCCCGAGTTGGTGGAAGCGGCCCAGGCCTTCGGGGCCACCCGCTGGCAGGTCCTCGTCAAGGTCCAGATTCCCCTGGCCATGCCGACCATCCTGGCCGGGCTCAACCAGACCATCATGATGGCCCTGTCCATGGTCGTCATCGCCGCGCTCATCGGCGCGGGCGGACTCGGCTCGCCGGTCATCCTCGGGTTGAACACCCTGGACATCGGACGCGCCGTGGTCGGCGGCCTGGGCATCGTGCTCATGGCCATCGTCCTTGACCGCATCACCCAGTCAATGGCCCGAAAGAAATAACCGAAATCGAATCCGAGGAGGTTCCATGAAACTGATGAAATACCTGCTGACCGCCCTGCTTGCGGTCCTGATCGCGTCCTCCGCCTTTGCCATGGACATGCAGCCCGGCAAGGGCGTCACGCTCCAGCCCGCACGCGCCACCTGGAACACCGGCTTCTTCCAGGAAGCCCTGGTCCGAAAGGGTCTGGAGGCGCTCGGCTACGACGTCAAGAAGCCCCGCGACCTGACCAACCCGATCTTCTACAAGTCCGTGACGCTCGGCGACGTGGACTATTGGACCAACGGTTGGTTCCCCATGCACGACGCCCAGCTGCCCAAGAACTTCGCCGAGAAGGCGCAGAAGATCGGCTTTGTGGCCAAGGCGGGCGGCATGCAGGGCTACCTGGTGTCCAAGCGCGACGCGGAAAAATACAACATCAAGTCCCTGGACGACTTCAAGCGTCCCGAGGTCATGAAGGCCTTCGACACCAACGGCGACGGCAAGGCCGACCTGACCGCCTGCCCTCCGGGCTGGGGCTGCGAGCAGGTCATCTCCCACCACATGAAGGTCTACGACCTCGATGACTACATCAACCCGGTCAAGGCTTCCTACGAGGCGGGCATGGCCGCGGCGTTGGGCGGATTCAAGGCCGGCAAGCCGGTCTTCTTCTACACCTGGACGCCCAACTGGACCGTGTACAAGTTCAAGCCCGGCAAGGACGTGGTCTGGATCAACGTGCCCGAGATCAAGCCCACCGAGGCCCAGGCCTCCAACGCCGACCGCATGACCGTGTCCGGCGTCGAGGGCGCGGTCTCCGACCCGCTCAAGGCCGGTTTCGTGGTTTCCGACATCCGCGCCGTGGCCAACAAGAAGTTCCTGAAGAAGAACCCGGCGGCCGCCAAGTTCCTGGAGCTGTTCACCCTGCCCCTGGCCGACATCAACGCCCAGAACACCCGCATGAACGCGGGCGAAAAGTCCGACAAGGACATCGCCAAGCATGCGGACGAATGGATCGCCAACAACCAGGAAAAGTGGAACGGATGGCTCAAGGCCGCCCGCGAAGCCGCTGAATAGCGGGTCCGTAGAGACCGGCGAAAAATACGGCGGCCCCTTATGGGGGCCGCCTTTTTTTGCGTCCTACCCCGCGAAGCGGATAGAAAAAGTTTAGGAAAGGATGGGGATGGGGGTCCCGGGGGAAGGGGAAGGAAAAGCCCTTTTCACAAATCTGCAGGACAGCGGATTTGGACCGCGCCTGATAAGGCGCGACCCCGAAGGGGCGCAGGCCATGGACGGCCTGCGTCAAAGGGTTTTCCTTCCCCTTCCCCCGGCCGCCGGAGGTCGCTTTACTCGCCAGTCAGTTCGTAGCGGGTGGAGGGGCCTTTGCCTTTTTTGATCAGGAGGCCTCGTTTGACGAAGTCCTGGAGGTCGTAGATGGCGGTCCGGGTAGGAAGGTTGCCGCCGACGAGGTCCTGGTATTGTTTGCGGGTGACGTTGCCCTGTTTGCGGATGACGTCCCAGGCCTCTTTCTGGCGCGGGTTGAGGCCGGTGTCGGCTTCGGCGGCTGCGGGCTGCGCGGGGAAGGCTGAAGGGATGTCCGGCGAGTGCGGGGGTTGTGCGTTGCCGCTGGGGTATTCGGCGGGTTGGGACTGCACGGGCCAGGAGTAGAAGTCGCTTTCCAGGCGGATTTCCTCGGGCTGGATGATGTCGGTTTCGGCCATGACCGCGGCGCGGGTGATGCAGTTGACCAGTTCGCGGACGTTGCCGGGCCAGTCGTGGGAAATGAGCTTGGCCAGGGCGCCCTTGCTCAGGTCCAGGTGCTCACGCCCGGCCAGGGACTCGGCCTGCTTGAGGTAGTACACGGCCAGCAGCGAGATGTTCTCGCGGTTCTCACGCAGGGCGGGCGTGTTGATGGAGATGACCTTGAGCCGGTAGTAGAGGTCCTCGCGGAAGATCTTGTCCTCGATGAGGGACTGGATGTCCACGTTGGTGGCGGCCAGGATGCGCACGTCCACGGTCAACTCGCGGTCGCTGCCCAACGGCTTGATCTTGCGCGATGCCAGCGCCCGGAGCAGGGATTGCTGGACCTTGTGCGAGGCGGACTGGATCTCGTCCAGGAAGAGGATGCCGCCGTCGGCCTCGACGAACGCGCCGTTGCGGTCCTCCTTGGCCTCGGAAAAGGCCCCCTTGACGTGACCGAACAGGGCGTCGAGGAGCAGGTTCTCGTCCAGGGCCCCGCAGTTGATGGAGATGAACGGCTTGCCCGCCCGGCTGGAATGGGCGTGGATGGCCTCGGCCACCAGCTGCTTGCCGGTGCCGGTCTCGCCCGCGATGAGCACGTCCACGTCCACCTGGGCGGCCTTGAGGATGTTGACCTTGAGGTTGGCCGTGGCCGAACCCACGCCGACGATCTCCGGGATGCGGCTCAGTTCGTTCTCGACCAGGAGCTCCCGGTCGCGGTCCAGCGAGGCGCGCTCCCGCTTGTTCACGTTGAGGATGGCCTCGTCCTTGGCCTGGATCTCGACCACCTGCTGTTTGACCCGGCGGATGATGTTGTTGATGGACTCCTGGAGCACGGTGATGTCGTAGCCGCTGTACGGCAGGTGGATTTCCTCCATCTCCTCCAGGGAGTTGAGTGTGTTCATGCGCGCGGCCAGCTCGCGGATGGGCCGGGTCAGGATGCGCCCGAACAGGAAGATGAGGATGGAGATGACCACGATGCCGCCGATGGTCACGAAGAGCATGACGTCCATGTTCTTGTAGCCCGCGATGATCGGCAGCTGGCTGCGATCCACAAAGATCACACCGCCGTAGACCGACGGCGGCCCGGCCGGATCGGCCCGGAAGTAGACCGGGGCGTAGCTGAAATAGTGGCTGCTCACGGCGGACGACTTCGGACGCGCCTCCTCCACGCGCTCCAGGCCGTTCTTTCCCTGGCCCATGGCGTCCACGGTGTTCCAGTACAGGGTGTACTTTTCATTGGGCCGGAACGCGGCCGCGTTGCCGGGCTTGCCCAGGGAGCCGTCGAAGCCCTCGCGGGCGAGATAGGTGGTCAGCTCGCCGCCCTGCTTGTCGTAATCCTCGGACTGGAAGAGCATCCATCCGTCATGATTGACAAAATAGTTAAATCGGAGTTCGTCGCTCCGGGGATAGGCCCACAGGGGCGACTTGCGCGAATTATACCAGGACAGGATGTTGCGCAATGTGGTGGCCTCCACGGACAGGAAGAGCAGGCCCGGGGGCTCGGCCCCGTTGCCGGGGCAGGCGGTGTAGAAGCGGACCACGTTGGCGTCGGCGTACCGGTTGGCGCTGTCCTTGGTGGGCATGGGGTAGGAGACTTCCAGGATGTCCGAGGCCGCCACATGGCCCGGCTTGAGCGCGGCCAGCCGGTTCAGTTCGGCAAAGGGGTTGGGCCGCACCCGGTCCAGGACGCCCGGTGCGACCGCGTGGACGGTCTCGCCCTGGCTGACCAGGACCACGGGCTCCCCGCCCGAGGCGGGCAGATAGCAGAGTTCGAGATAGGGTTTGCCGCCCGCCTTCAGCAGCCGGGCGAAGGCGTCGCGCAGGCTCGCGCCGTCGGTGCGGCCTCCTGCGAGAAAGAGCAGGTCCGTGCGGCAGCCGTCCAGGTACTGCTCCATCTCGTGGGCCACGGCCATGGTGTTCTGGCGCACGGTCCGACTCAGCGCGATGTCGATGAATTCGTCGGACACCCTGTAGGAGGCCCAGCCGGTGAACAGGAGGATGCAGACGATGGAGGGCATCAGGGCCAGAAGCAGCTTGCCCCGCAGCCCGAGCCGGCGCACCAAGCCGGGCAGATGCCTCCGTATCCAGTCCGACATCCGGGAACCCGAGGTGGAAAATGACGGCATTTCAACATCCCTCACTTGCTTGCGGCGGGTCCGAAGGATGAACGCCGCCTCAGATGTTTTTGCCGTTATGCCGCTCCGAGCCACTTTGTCAAACCCTTTTCGGCACGATGGTTGCTAAATACTCCCCGACGCCATCATGCAAGGCGTACATTTTGCGCGATTTTTTAACTAGTTGTAATAAATATCAATTTAAAAAAACATCTTGCAAAAAAGTCAGGCATAGAAATCATGGCCAAGCAAAAGCCCCTTTGCGGGATTCACCGATTGCTCCTCGTCACCATGATCGTCATCCCGGCGATCCCCCTGCTCATATCCGCAGCCATCGGGTTCTACTCCTTTGCCGGGGCGTCCAAGCGATTCGCCATCTCGTCCATCCGCCAGGCCGCCGTGGACCGGACCGCGCTCATCGACGAATTCCTCCACGAGCGGCGCAATGACCTGGAGTCGTTCCTGACCCTGCTCCCCGAGGACGCCCTGCGCGGCCCCAAGGCCCAGGCCGAGGTGGCGTCCTGGCTGCACTCCGGCGGACAGGTCTTCCAAGACATGGGACTCATCGACCCGCAGGGCAGGCACTCGGCCTACGCGGGCCCCTTCGGTCTGACCGACAAGGATTACCAGGATGCGGACTGGTACACGGAAGTCCTGCAAAACGGCTATTTCATCAGCGACGTGTATCTCGGCTACCGCAAGGTGCCCCACTTCGTCGTCGCCGTGACCCGGCGCATCGACGGGCAGCTCTGGACGCTGCGGGCCACGGTCAACCCGACCATCTTCGGCAACATGGTCAACGCGCCGGGTATCGGCGACACCGGCGAGGCGTACATCCTCAACCGGGAGGGGCTGTTCCAGACCAACCGGCGGTCCGGCGGCTCCCTGCTCGAGCGCGACGGCTACGACTACCCGGCCCAGAACGAAAACCTTGTTTCCTTCACAGGATCGGACGGCGGCGAGGACTACCTGTTCGCCTCGGCCCGGCTCAACGACGGCAAGTGGCGGCTCATCGTCCGCCAGAAGAAGGAGGAGGCCTTCCAGGCCGTGGTCATGGCGGGCTACACGGTCATATTCGTGCTGCTCTGCGGCGGGGCGGTCATCGTGGTCCTGGCGCTTATCGTCAGCCGTCGGCTGTCCGAGACCCTGCGCGGCCAGGCCGAGGCGGTCAGCAAGCTGGAAGGCCAGCTGCTCCAGGCCGCCCGGCTGGCCGAACTGGGGGAGATGGCCGCGGGCTTCGCCCACGAGATCAACAACCCGCTGCAGATCATGAAGACCGACCTGGCCCTGCTGGAGCTGACCCTGAAGGACGTGACCGACGTGTGCGCCAACCGCGAGGCGTGCGACGAACTCAAGGAGATCGCGGACCAGTTCCAGATTCAGATCGGGCGGTGCGCGGCCATCACCCGCGAGATACTGCGCTTCGGACGGCAGGACGCCCCGCACGTGGAGGACATGGACCTGGCCGAATTCCTGCCCAAGGTCGGGGCCATGGTCCAGAACAAGGCCCAGGTCAACGGCATCGACGTGACCTGCGAGGTGGGGCCGGACGCGCCGCGCATCCTGGCCGATCCGGGCCAGTTGCAGCAGGTCATGATCAACCTCCTGAACAACGCCATCCACGCCGTGGTGGACCGCCACGGGTCAAAGGGCGGGCGCATCGACGTGGCGGCCGGAAGGGACGACCGGGGCCGGGCGGTGATCACCGTGGCCGACAACGGCAGCGGCATCAATCAGGAGAGTTTGTCCAAGATATTCATGCCTTTTTTCACCACCAAGGCGCCCGGCCAGGGCACGGGGTTGGGCCTGTCCGTCTGCCATACGATCATAGACTCCCTGGGCGGGGAGCTGACCGTGGCCAGCAGCAAGGGCGAAGGCACGACCTTCACCGTTCGTATCCCCGGCCAGAGCGCATAAGTCCGTCCTCCTCCCGGGACGGGACCCCATCGGGGGGCGGGGTTTCGGACCCGCCCCCCGTCATTTTCTGCAGGGCCTCGGCGGTCATCTTGCCGATCTCGTCCAGGTAGGCCGGATACCGCGTCAGGTAGAAGGAGAGTCCCTTGGCGAAGTTGCGCCCCACCAGCCCGTCCACGAAGAGCATGGATACGGACTGCTCCTCGCGCAGAATCTGCTGCGAGGCCAGGAACACGTCCACCTCGTCCTCGGACATGGCCTCCAGGGCCTGGCGCAGGGCCTCGCGGGCGCGCGGCTTGTAGGCCATGATGTAGAGCAAATCCAGTGCGTTGGCGATAACCTCGGGGGCATGGTTGAAATTCGACTCCCGTGAGAAGGCGATGAACTCGGCGGGCCGGTTGAGCATGCCGAGCATGTCCCGGGTGGGAAAGGCGATCTCCAGGCGCGAGTAGATTTCAAAGACCTGGCGCAGCTTCTCGGAATAGTCCCAGCGGCGCATGGCGATGTTCCGCCTGCGGTCCGCAAACCCCTCGATGACCCCGGCCACGCAGTCCGAGGCCAGCTTGGAAATGACCGCCGCCCACAGCTGGAGCACGGCCATGGGATCGGCCGAGCCGCCCAGGACCAGCATGCCCTGGATCGCCCAGTTGAAGAGCATGGCGATGGGGATGGACAGGACGCTGCGGAAGAAATTGGCGGCCGCCGCCTCCCGTGGCAACCCGCGAATCACGTTGTGGGTCGAGATGTATACGCCATTGGTCAGGGCCATGATGGAATAGAGCAGCAGCGGGTTGGTGGCCGTGGTCACGCCGAACCCCTTGTCCAGGACCACGGACTTGCACAGCCAGTCGAGCAGAGGCACGGAAAAGCCCGTGTAGAGGAGGGATTCCGAGATGCGCTCCCAGTCGATGTAGTCGTTCCAGGCCAGGAACGGCGAGCGCCGCAGCCCGCCGCCGCCGAGCACGGACTGGATGACGTTGCGCAGGCCGGTGATGGAGAACCAGATGACCCCGCCCAGGTAGGCCAGGACCCACCAGTCCTTGGTCAGGTAGAAGGTCAGAAAGGCGGGAATGAACCCGGCCAGGATCTTGAACACGTTCTTGAGCCGGGTGTTCAGGTGGCCGGGCGAGGGGCGGCGCTTGCACGAGTCCTCAGGCTCGAACAGGGTCAGGCCGTTGCCCACATGCCGCTTGCCGCCCAGGGCGATGACGTTGCCGCCCGTGGCGGTCACCGTGTATCCCTCCACGCGCCACCGGGAGCTCATGCGGCAGACCAGCCTGCGCAGGCCGGAAACCTGCGAGGCCATGTGGATCAGCCCGTTCCAGATTCCCCTGGTTTGCCGGGGCATGACGTATTCGTTGGACCGGATGGCCGTGCACTGCACTGGAATGCGGTCGTCGGGCCGCAGTCGCGCGGCCTCGCGCTGGGCCCGCAGGGGCAGGGTCTCCAGGACCGCGAAGCCCATGCCGTGGGTCCGGGTGGACCGGCCCGTGGAGCCGGAGCCGATGCTCGTGCCCAGCGGCACCCGCCGGTAGAATTCGAGGAGCCTGTCAAAATGCTCCAACAGCCCTTCCAGGACGCCCAGCCGGTCCTCGCTGTCCGGGCCGCCCCGTTCGCGCACGGAAGTCATGCATCCCCGGATGAGCCGCTTGAGCTTGACCGCGTTCTGCTCGTTGAGCGCCTGCTGCAACTGGCTGAACGGCATGCGCAGCCGGGTCTGGCCCGGATCCAGGTGCTTGGTGTTGAAGACCTCCAGGTGGGTGATCCGCCCCTGGCACTGGAACAGGATTTCCAGGGCGTCCTCCAGTTCGAGGTCGGCCAGGATCAGGGTCAGGTGGCTGGAATGGGCGGCCTGGCGCAGCCGGGCGGTCAGCTCGGCCGGACTCAGGGAGAGGAGCGCGGGCATGTCCTCGCCGCGCGGCATGTTCGGGTCCGGGATGTCCCGGTTCTCCTCCGGGGAAAGATAGCGGGCCACCAGAGTGTCCACGTCCAGGGCGTCCAGGGACTCCACCTGCATGGTGATGGCCGCCTTGGCGTCGTAGTCGGCTTCGTCGTAACCCTGGCGCAGGGCGGCCGCCCGCTCCTCGAAGAGCGGCATGGCCAGGGAGTGGATGTAGTTGCCCAGATGCAGGACGGACGGCTGCTCCACGCCTGCGGCGGCGACCATGTCCTCATACCTGACGGGCGGCAGCATGACCCCGAACTCCTGGCGGATGGACTGGCGGTGGCGCTCGTTGTAGGCGCCGATCACGGCCCGGACGTATTCCGTGCGGGCCTCGCGCACCTCCCTGCCCCGCTCCATGAGCTCGCGCACGGAGTCCACCCGGAACAGGCTCTCGATGTCGCAGTCGTCCCGCAACCCCCCGGGGCACCAGACGATCTTGACGAACCGGCCGCGATGCATGGCCCGGTACTCGATGCCGATGCGCACCTTGATGCCGAGGATGGAGGCCGAGGCCAGCAACTCCCTGGCCACGGGCAGGTCCACGCAGTCGTAATAGACCACGGTCAGGTAGCGGATGCCCTTGATCCAGGCGTCCATGACCAGGTGCGTGGCCGACTTGCGCCCCTTGCTGTTGGCGTCGTGCACGCGGTCGTCAAAGGCGATCTGGTTCCACTCCTCGGGCATTTCCAGGAGGTGGTATTGGCGCATCTGCTCCCGCAGGAAACCGATCTTCCCGGCCGCCGCCCGACGGAAGTCGTGGGCCAGGGCCAGCTGGCGGCAGCGGTCGCCCTTGGCCCGGACCAGCTCCTTGCCGATTTGGACCAGGACGCGCGCCCGGTTGTTGCGCATGGCCCCCTTGGCCGCGGTCAGGGTCTCGTCGCGCAGGGCGATGAGGGCCTTGGTCCTGTCCGAGGCCTGGTCCGACTTCAGGGATTCGAGCAGATGCATGATGGCATAGGCGATGCGCAATCCCCTGTCCGCTGCCAGTTCCTTGATGCCGTGGGGCTTCAGGTAGGGTTCGAGCAGGGTCTTGAACTGCGCCTTGTCCACGCCGCGGTTCAACACATCTTCTACTATTTCAAGTAATTTATGATCATTTTTATCGTAATAGAACGAAGGCATGAGACAATCTTCTCCTCGGCTGCGGGGACCTATTTCGTAACATAAACGTAACATAGCCTAGCAGTATCCATGCCTACCGTCATGTGGGATATGCGGGTTCCGGCCGAATTTTTCCTGCCATCCCTTGGGGCTGTTGGCTTTCCCCCTTCCCCGCCCCGCCACCTGCCGCGCCCCTCCCGGACCCCGCACGGCTCGATTTTGCGTGCAATACCATCTCGCAAAGCCTTCGCGCAATCATTTTTGCTAGAAAATATCATTAGAAATCAAATAATTATGCTTGGCATGCGAGTTGCTAAGTCGGTGCAGCTTTTGCGGAATAACAACTGATCAACCCAACGGTGACATCATGGAACAGATGAAAATCCTGCTCGTGGACGATGAAGAGCGACTGCTCAGCACCACGAAAAAGCTCTTCGAGAAGCTCGGCATCGAGACGCGCACGGCCACCTCCGGGTCCGACGCCCTCGAAGTGCTGAAGACCTATGAAGCGCATGTCATCTTTCTCGACATCAAGATGCCCGGAATGGACGGCATGGAGACGCTGCAGCACATCAAGAAGGACTATCCCATCAGCGAGGTCATCATCCTCACCGGCCACGCCACCATGGAAACCGCGGTGGAGGGTCTCAAGCTCGGCGCCCTGGACTACCTCATCAAGCCCGTCAGCATGAAGGACTTTCTCGGCAAGGCCGAGGAGGCCTTTGAAAAGGTTACGCTTCAAAAAAAGAAAATACATTCTGCCCGGATGGCCGAGTCCGCCGGTCAGGGTGAACTGCGCTAGCTAACTTCAAGGAGGTTGTAATGGTTAAAATCAAGGTCCTCATGGTCGACGATGAGGAGCGCTTCCGCACCACCACTGCGAAGATATTGGCCCGCAAAGGATTCGACACGATCCTGGCCGCCAGTGGGGAAGAGGCGTTGGAAAAATTGGCGGAGAAGCCGGACGTCGTCATTCTGGACGTCAAGATGGGCGGCCTGGACGGCCACGAAACACTCAAACTGATCAAGGACAAGCTGCCGGAACTCCCGGTGATCATGCTCACCGGCCACGGCGACATGCCCGGCGCCAAGAAGGCGCTGGACACCGGGGCCTTCGACTACCTGGCCAAACCCTGCGACGTGGATCTCCTGAGCACCAAGATTCAGGATGCCTTCGAGTACGCCACCAAGGCGCCGTACGTCGAAAAACTGGCCAAGGGGATCATGATCCCCCTGAGCGAGTACACGCAAATCCCCCTGAACAGCACCGTGCGCGATGCCATCAAGGCCCTTGAGGAGTCCATGCGCCATCTCCTGGCCACGGACCGGCTCATGGACACCGGCCATCGCTCGGTGGTGGTCGTCAACCCGGACAACTCCGTGGCCGGACTGCTCAGCCCGCTCGACCTGGTCGACGCCATCCGGCCCGGATACCTGTCCGCACCCAAGCCGTCCATGGCGGACAGCCTGCAGTACTCGACCATGTTCTGGCAGGGTCTGTTCTCCTCGCGGGTGAAGGAAATCATGGGCAATCCCGTCCGCGACATCATGTCCGACGCCATCCCCACCATCGGAGCCGACGCGAACCTGATGGAGGTGGCCAACACCATGGTCACCCTCCCGGCGCGCCGCATGCTCGTCAGGGAAGGGAACAAGGACGTGGGCATCGTCCGCGAACAGGAACTCTTCTACGAAATCGCCAAGATCATTTCGTCCAGCTAACCCGAATCCCGACAAGAGGTTAAGACATGGCACAAGCAAAGAAGAAAGCAACCGGTTACGACAAGTTCGTCAACTGGAAGTTGCTCATAATCCCGGTGGTGCTGTTCGTTGTGATCCTGCTCCTTCCGACCCCCCAGGGGATGAAGATGGTGGGCATGCAGTATTCGATCGGCCCCAAGGTCGTGACCAACCACCTGTGCGAACAGCTCTTTCAAAAGAAAAGCTCCGACTGCGAGCAGTGGCAGATCCTGACCGCCCGCATGATGGAGCAGAACATGCGCATGGGCGCCCTGTCCAAGGAGCGCTTGATGAAGCGCAACGAGAAGTGGGCCAAGAAGTACAAGATCCCCGCGGATTCGGCCAACTTCAAGCGCGCCCTGACCTTTGTTGGCGAGAACATCCCGACCGACAAATACATGACCATCATGAAGGGCGCCTTCGACAAGCGCATGAAGGGTCTTGACTATCAGGAACTGTCCAAGAAGGACCAGAAGACCGCCAACAAGGGGGCCTGGAGCATCAAGGTGGCCATCGCCATGGTCGTCTTCGTGGTCTTCTGCTTCATGACCGAGTGCATGCCGCTGCCCGGCGTGGCGTTCTGCATCGGCCTGATCCTGGTCTTCACCGGCGTAGTCTCGCGCAGCGAGGTGGCGGGGCTGTACTGGGACGACGCGGTCTGGTTCATCATGGGCTCGCTCATGTTCGCGGCCGCGTTCGTCAAGACGGGCGTGGACAAGCGCATGTGCCTCATGATGTTCAAGAAACTGGCCGTGCCCAACGTCCGTTGGATCACCCTGATCTTCTTCGTCGTCATCACTCCGCTGGCGGCGTTCATCTCCGACCACGCCCTGGCCGCCATGTTCCTGCCCATCGGCATGCTGCTCTACCAGAACAGCCTGACCGACGAGATTCCCGAGGACAAGGAACTGGCCAAGATGCTGATGATCTGCATCGCCATGGCCTGCAACATCGGCGGCCCCGGCGCTCCGTCCGGCGGCGCCCGCAACGTCATCATGATGACCTACCTGACCGACATGTTCGGCATGGACATCGGCTACGCACAGTGGATGATGTACTGCATGCCCTTCATCTTCGTCATGATCCCGATCACCTGGTTCGCCTCCAACATGCTCTTCAAGCCCCGGATCACTTCCCTGGCCCCGGCCATGAAGCACCTTGAGGGCGAGATCAGCAAGATGGGCAAGTGGAACAGGAACCAGATCTGGGCGATGGTCATCTTCGTCGTCATGGTCTTCGGGTGGTTCACCGAGAAGGAATTCTACAACATGGGCATCTACCCCATCCGTCTCGGCATCGGCGTCATCGCGGTCGCCGGCGCGGTCGCCTACCTGCTGGCCGGCGTCGTCAACTGGCGCGACTACCAGGAGAAGGTCGACTGGGGCGTTGTCTGGCTGTACGCGGGCGCGATCATCTTCGGCCGCACCCTGGACAAGACCGGCGCCGCCTACTGGCTGGCCCAGTCGGTCATCGACCTGCTGGCCCCGCTGGGCATGGACCACGGCATCCCGCTGATGCTGACCTCCAACGGCCTGACCGCCGTGCTGACCAACCTGATGGCCGACGGCCCGGCAGCCGCCGCGGTCGGTCCCATCACCCTGAACATGGCCAGCATCGTGCACCCCGGCACCACCTTCCTGCCGTTCATGGCCATGGCCACCGCAGTGGCGTCTTCCTTCGCCTACTGCCTGATCATCGGCACCCCGCCCAACGCCATCGTCTACGCCTCCGGCTATCTGGAGCCCAAGGACTACCTGCGTGTGGGCGTGCCCATGTGGTTCGTCGCCAACATCGTGATCGTCATCCTGACAGCGGTCTACTGGAGCGGCATAGGGTTCGGCAGTCTACCAAGCTTCTGACGACCCTGAACCGAAAACCGACAACCCGGCGGCCCGCCTCGGGCGGGCCGCCGGTCAACAAAAGGAACGCAATATGAACAGGGAAGACAGCGAACAGAAAGACGGTTTCGTCCACGAGAACGGCGTGACCTACTTCAGCAAGCGGACCGAACGGCGCATCCTCTTCGTGCTGACCATGGCCATGATGCTGTGGGGCGTCGTGGAATGCACCAGGGGATTCTTCTAGACGCACCGACCTGCAAAACATGGGGGGCACCATGGAAGCGACACGCGAGAACACCGCACGGATGGGGATCAAGGACTATTTCGAGACGCTGATGGACGTCATGCGCACTCCGGCCCGACACTTCGAGAAGACGGCGGAGGAAACCGGCTCGCGCCGGGCCCTGCTCTTCCTGATGATCTCGGCCCTGTTCTACTGCTCGGTGAGCATGGCCTACTTCTTCGAGAATTCCCTGTCCATGGGGATCATCATGATGGCCAACGCCATCCTGATGCCCGCCTTCGGGGCGGTCATCACCTTCATCCTGGTCCGCATGACCGGCCAGGAGCGCGTGCCCTTCGGCCGCATCTTCAACATATACGCCTACGCCAGCGGCGCGGTCATGGTCGTCTCCTGGATACCCGGCCTGGCCATCATCATGGAGCCGGTGCGCGCCGTGCTCATCGTCGTGGGCCTGCACAAGGGGACCGGGATCGGCAAACTGCGATCCGCCCTGCTCATCGCCATGACGGTCGTGGTCCTGCTCCTGTTTTTCTGGAGCGCCGCGCCCATGGTCGCCGAACTGAAGCACTTGTTCCAATAGGAATGTCCCCCGCGCTACGGGCAACCCGCGCGCCTGCATTCCTTACCCTCCCCATCCGGCCGGGGGCATGCCCCCGCCCCCGGCTCCGGACGGGAGGCCACAAACGGGAGGACCGCCATGAAAAAGATACGCCTGCTCCTGGTCGATGACGAACCCGACTTCCTGACCGCCTACGCGCGCCGCTTCAAGCGCCGGAACGTGGAGATCACCGAGGCCTCGAGCGGCCAGCAGGCCATCGACCGCGTCCGCGAGAACGGGTTCGACGTGGTCATCCTCGACGTCATGATGCCGGAGATGAACGGACTCGAGACCCTGCGGCGGATCAAGGCCATCGCCCCGGACCTGCCGGTCATCATCCTGACCGGCCACGCCGACTCCGGCGTGCTCATCGAGGGCATGGACATGGGGGCCTTCGACTTCCTGCTCAAGCCCGTGGGCACCGACGAGCTCTATTTCAAGGTGCTGGACGCCGTCCGCGCCCGCCATCGCGGCCAACCGTAGCCCCGGAGGTTCGCCATGAAGACCGCCCTCAAGACCCTGTTCCACTTCATCCACGGCAATCCCGAGGGAAAGCGGGAAGCGGTTGAAAACTTCCTTAACAAGTCCGAAGACTTCCGGCTCCTTCTCGCGGCCAACGGCAAGGCCCTGGAGCTCATGGCCGAAATGACGGACGCGGCCCGGTCCGGGCACCCGTCCGGGATCACCCGGGTGCGGGCGTACAGCGTCATGGTGGCCTCCAGCGTCCGCCAGATGATCGAGCGGCTGTGCCGCATGGCCCCCGGCAAGTACGACGGCCTGCGCGACGTGTTCAACGGGATCGTCCGGGACATGGACCAGGCCTTCGCCGGTCCGTCCAAGGGGCCGCTCGGTCCCCCGGTCGTCCGCATGCGCGACCTGCGCGCCATAGACCTGCCCGAGACCGGGTCCAAGGTGGCCCTGCTCGCCGAAATCCGGGCCGAACTCGGCGCGGTGGTGCCGCGCGGCTTCGCCATCACGGCCTCGGCCTTCCGCCTGTTCATGGAGGAGACCGGCCTGGACGACGAGATCAACCGGCTCATCCAGATCCACGACGGGACCACCCTGGAGGAGCTGAACGACCTGGCGCGGAACATCCGCCAGGCCATCGACCTGGCCCCCATGCCGCGCGAGCTGGAGGAGGCCGTGCGCGAACAGTGCGCCCGGCTGGGCGACATCCGTTTCGCGGTGCGGTCGAGCGCGCTCGGCGAGGACTCGGAGCAGACCGGGTTCGCCGGGCAGTTCATCTCCAAACTGGGGGTCAAGCCCGCCCAGGTGACCGACGCCTACCGCGCGGTCATCTCGAGCATGTACTCGGCCACGGCCATCACCTACGTGCGCAACCGGGGGCTGCGCGAGGACGCAATGGTCATGGCCGCCGGATGCATGGAGATGATCGACGCCGTGGCGGGCGGGGTGATCTACACCAGGCCCCCGGTGGGCGGCGACTCGGACGCGGTCATCGTCAACGCGGTGCCCGGCCTGCCCTGCGCCGTGGTGGACGGCAGCTCCATGGCCGACTCCTTCATCGTGGACCGCGAGACCGGCAGGATCAGAAGCCGGGACATCGCGGACAAGGAAATCCGCTTCGTCCTGACCTCCGGCGGCAAGGTGCGCAAGGAGAAGCTCTACGGCGGCAAGGAACTGGCCCCGGCCATCTCCGACCACGACGCCGAGCGGCTGGCCGCCCTGGCCCTGCGCATCGAGGCCCACTTCGGCCACCCCCAGGACATCGAATGGGCCAAGGACCGCGAAGGACTGCTCGTCATCCTGCAATGCCGCCCCCTGGCCATCTGCGAGGCCCCGTCCGACTCCAGGGCCGAGGCCTGGTCCGAGGACGAGGAGAGCCGGGGCCTGGCCATCCTGTCCGGGTGCATCCCGGCCAGTCCGGGCGCGGCCGCAGGCTACGTGGTCAAGGTGGAGACCGAGGAGGACATGTTCCGCTTCCCGGACGGCGCGGTCCTGCTGGCCCGCAACGCCCGGCCGCAACTTTCCGCCCTGCTGCCCCGGGCCGCGGCCCTGGTGGCCGAGTTCGGCAGTTCCGTGGGCCATCTGGCTAACGTGGCCAGGGAATACGCCGTACCGGCGCTCATCGGCGCGCCCGGGGCGGTGGAGCGGCTCTCCGGCGTGGGCGTGATCACGGTCAACGGGACCAACGGGACCATCTACCTGGGCCGGCGCAAGCGGATGATCCAGCGTGAGGCCCGCCCGGCCGCCAAGGTGCGCGCCACGGACGTGGGGCTGGCCCTGGAACGGGTCCTGAAGTTCATCACCCCGCTCGGCCTGACCGACCCGGAATCCCCGGAGTTCCGACCCGAGGGGTGCCGGTCCATGCACGACATCACCCGGTTCTGCCACGAGAAGGCGGTGGCCGAGATGTTCACGCAGGGCGACCGGCCGGTGTCGGGCGCGCGCAGGCTGGCCGGAGAGCGGGCCATGCAGTACTGGCTGGTGGACATCGGCGGGGGCACCTCGACGGACGGCGCCGGGCTCGCGGACTCCAGCCGGAGCATCGGCATCGAGGCCGTCCGCTCCAGCCCCATGCGCGCCCTGTGGTACGGCATGATGGCCGTGCCCTGGGAGGGACCGCCGGTCCCGCACCTGGACAGCTTCATGTCCGTCATGACCAGCGCGGCCCAGAACCCGGCCCTGGAAGCCGGGGCGCGCAACGACATGGGCGAGCGCAACTACTTCATCGTGGGCGGCCGCTACTGCAACCTGCAATCGCGGTTCGGCTTCCACTTCTGCACCATCGAAGGGTTTGCGGGCGACGACCCCAACGTGAACTACGCCCTGTTCCAGTTCAAGGGAGGCGGGGCGAGCATGGACCGCCGCCACCTTCGCTCGCGCCTGGTGGCCGAGATCCTGGAGAAGCGCGGCTTCATCGCCGAAATCCGCGAGGACGCCCTGTTCGCCCGGCTGGAAGGCGTCAGCCGCGAGGCCGTGGAACAGGCCATGGCCGTGCTCGGCTACCTGCTCATGCACACCCGGCAGATAGACATGTCCATGGCCGACCCGTCCATGGTCATCCGCTACCGCGACAAGTTCGAGTCGGACATCGAGGAACTGCTGGAGAGGTTGCCCGGCGAGCTCCGTGAAGCGGGGTGCGCGGCATGACCTCCACACCGTATTCCCGGCTCAAGTGGTACCTGGTGCTGATCACCCTGGGGCTCTCCCTGGTCCCGCTTTTCGCCCTGGGCTATGTCATCCACAACGAATTCCGGCAGACCTACGAGGAGAAGCTGACCGACAACCTGCGGCTCATGGTCGCCAACCGGCGGGACGCCATCTCCATGTTCCTGAACGAGCGGGTGGTCCAGCTCCAGATGCTGGCCGACATCCACTCCTTCGACGAGATGTCCAACCAGGACTACCTGAACCGGGTCTTCGCCGCGGTCCACGGCACGTCCAGCTCGTTCTTCGACATCGGGGTCATCGGCCAGAACGGCGGCCACGAGGCGTACTGCGGGCCGTTTGACCTGATGGACGTGAACTACCGCGACGCGCCGTGGTTCCACCAGGTCATGCTCAAGGGACTGTACGTCAGCGACGTGTTCATGGGCTTTCGCAACTTCCCGCACTTCATCATCGCGGTGAAGCGCCAGGAGGCGGGCAGGACCTGGATTCTGCGGGCGACCATCGACTCCGAGGTGTTCACCTCGCTGGTGCGCAACGTGCGCACCGGCCAGCAGGGCGACGCCTACATCATCAACGACAAGGACGTGCTCCAGTCCCCGTCGCGCTTCGGCGGCAAGGCCTTGGACAAGGTCGCCCTGCCCCCGTACCGGCAGAGCGAGGGCGTGGAGATCGCCTCCTGGCGGCGGGACGGCGTTCCGGTCATCGCCGGAATCACCCCCCTGCCCGACACCAACTGGCGGCTGGTCATCACCGAGAACCCGGACGAGGAGCTCTCCCCCCTGGTGCGCACCCGCTCCATCGTCTACGCCCTGCTCGGCACCTGCGGGCTGATGATCTTCCTCGGCGCCTACCTGACCGTGTCCTCGGCCGTGGCGCGCCTGCGGGCCTCGGACCGCCAGCGCGCGGACATGGACGCGGCCATCATGCAGTCGAGCAAGATGGCCTCCCTGGGCAAGCTGGCCGCCGGAGTGGCCCACGAGGTCAACAATCCCCTGTCCATCATCCGCGAGAGCGCGGGCTGGATCCGGGACATCATCAACGACGGCGAGCTGGGCGAGGGCCCGGCCGTGGATGAACTCGAGGAGGCGGTTTCGGACATCGACCGCCACGTGGAGCGCGCCCGCACCGTGACCCACCGCATGCTCGGCTTCGCCCGGCGCATGGAGCCGCTCCAGGAGGACGTGGACCTGAACATGCTGGCCAACCAGACCGCCTCCTTCCTGGAGAACGAGACCCGGCACCGCAACATCGTGCTCAAGACCGACCTGGACCCGGAACTGCCGCTGATCACCACCGACGCCAACCAGTTGCAGCAGGTCATCCTGAACCTGCTGGAGAACGCCATCGACGCCATCGACCGCGACGGCGAGATCACGGTGGTCACCCGGACCGGGCGCGACGGGGTGGTCCTGAACATCGCCGACAGCGGAGAAGGCATTTCCAAGGAGAACCTGGCCAAGGTATTCGACCCGTTCTTCACCACCAAGCCCACCGGCGAGGGAACCGGGCTGGGGCTTTCCATCGTGTACAGCACCCTGAGCAAGCTGGGCGGGACCATCAGGGTCAACAGCGAACCCGGGCAGGGCACGACCTTCACCATCCGCCTGCCCTTCACCGGTCCGCAATTCCCGGGCGGCAAGGAGGAACAATGACTCAGATCCGCGTACTAGTGGTCGACGACGAACCCGATTTCCTGAAGCTCATCCAGCGGCGGCTGGCCAAGCGCAACGTGCACGTGGACACCGTGACCAACGGCGAGGCGGCCCTGGCCTTCCTCCGGGAGAACCCCGTGGACGTGGTCATCCTCGACGTGCGCATGCCCGGGCTGTCCGGCATCGACACCCTCAAGGAGATCCGCAAGCGGTTCCGCGACACCGAGGTCATCATGCTCACCGGTCACGGCTCACTGCAGTCGGGCATCGAAGGCATCAGCCTCGGGGCCTACGACTACATCCTCAAGCCGTTCTCCATCGACAACCTGCTCGGACGCATCCGGGCGGCCTACGAGCACGCCACGCTGCGCATCGAGAGGCGGGGACAGCGATGAGCCTGACCTACGCGCGACGGGTGGTCATGCTCGGCCGCTCCGCCTATCCGGTCTCCTGCCTGGCCGTGGGCGCGGCCGCATGGTTCCACGGACGCACCGGGGACGGCCTGGCCCTGGCCTCGGCCCTGGCCGTGGCCGCAGGCATGTGGCTCCTGCTCTGGGCCTCCTCGCGCTGGCTGGACCAGGCCGAGGCCGAACGCAGCGAGATGGGCGACCAGCTCATCCAGTCCCAGCGGGTCCTGGCGCTGGGCGAGCTGTCCACGGGCATCGCCCACGAGATCAACAACCCCCTGAACATCATCCTTCAGGAGGCCGAGCTCATGCGCTACAACCTGGCCGCCGCGCCCACGCCCGAGACCCTGCCCGAGGTGCTGGAGGAGGTCCGGACCAGCCTGAACGTCATCTACGCCCAGGTCTCCCGCTGCTCGGACATCACCCACAAGCTCCTGGACCTGGCCCGCAACCGCAAGCCCGTGTCCCAGCCGGCGGACATCAACCAGCTGGTGGAGGACATGCTCGAACTGGTGGAGCGCGAATCCGGGCCACGGGGCATCCACATCCACCGGCGGCCGGACCCGGACCTGCCCACCGTGATCTCGGACCCGCCCCTGCTGCGCCAGGTCTTCCTGAACCTGCTCATCAACGCGGTCCAGGCCGTGGACAAAAACGGGGACATCTTCATCACCACCTACCGCGAGGGGACCATGGCCTGCACCGAGATTCGGGACACCGGGCCGGGCATCAGCGAGGAGCACCGCAAACGCATCTTCGACCCGTTCTTCACCACCAAGGCCCCCGGACAGGGCACGGGGCTCGGCCTGTCGGTCAGCCTGCGAATCATCAACGAACTGGGCGGGGACATCCTGGTGACGTCCTCCCCGGGCAAGGGAGCGGCCTTCACGGTGCGCATTCCCATCAAACGATAAGAGGTGTACCATGACCCACAAGGCGAGAATCCTCGTGGTCGACGACGAAGACCGGTTCCGGCAGTCCCTGTGCCGCCTGCTGAGCGCGGAGGGCTTTAGCGTGGACTCGGCCGAAAGCGGGCTCGACGCCCTGAACAAGCTGGCCACGAACGAGTTCGACGTGGTCCTGCTGGACATGAAGATGCCCGGCATGTCGGGCTCGGAGACCTTCAACGAAATACAGTTGCAGGGCTTCGACGTGGAGACGGTCTGCCTGACCGGGCACACCTCCATCAGCGACGCCATGAAGCTGCTGCACAACGGGGTCTTCGACTACCTGCTCAAGCCCGCGTCCATGCCGGAGATCCTCGAGACCGTGCAGCGGGCCATGGAGCGCAAGCTCCTGCGGCACGGCGAGATCGGGGTATCGGAACTGATAGACGGATCGGGAACCAGATAGGCCGCGCGGCCAAAAGGACGGACCGGAGAACGTTCATGGACGATTTCGCATACGAAAACCTCGGCGTCTGCTACTGGAACGGGACCCTCGGCCCCTTCAACGTGGGCATCGTCGGCACCGGCTCCATGCTCCGGGTCATGCTCGACATCATCTACAACGAGGCCTTCCGCGAATTCCTGCCCGAGATGTGCCTGTCGGCCATCAGCGACACCAACCCCAACGAGCCCCTGCCCGAGGACTGCGAGACCTGCCCCGTCTACCCGACCTACCGGGAGATGCTCGACGCCCACCCGGAGATCAACCTGGTGGTGGAGATCACGGGCGACCGGGGGATCACGACCGCCCTGCGCCGGGAGCTGCCCGACACCGTGGCGCTCATCGACCACCGGGAGCTGATCTTCCTGTGCGGGCTGCACGACATGGCCGTGGTCAAGGGCCACTACATGACCAGCCTGGACCACCAGCGCTCCCTGATCCAGTCCATCATCGACGAAATCCGAGAGGACATCTTCCTGCTGGACAAGAGCGGGAACATCCAGGACCTGAACCGCACGGTCTGGCAGCGGGCGGGCCTGCCGCGCAAGGAGCTGCTGGGTAGGCCGTGCTGGGAGGCTGCCCGGCTCCGGGACGGCTCGACCTTCTGCAGCCAGCTCGACCCGGTCTGCCCCTTCCACAAGACGCTCCTCAGCGGCCGCAAGGAAGAGGCCATGGTCACCCGGGTCAACGGCAGCGGCCTGCTCCAGTACTACCGGCTCTACGCCTACCCCATCTTCGACATGCGCGGGCAGATGTCCCACATCATGGTCATGCACCGCGACATCACCGAGCGGACCCAGCGCGAGAAGTACAAGCAGCAGCAGGACAAGTTCGCCATCATCGGCGAGATATCCACCTACCTGGCCCACGAGATCCGCAACCCGCTGTACGCGGTGGGCGGGTTCGCCAACGCCTTGCTGCGCTCCCCCAAGCTGGACGCCCAGGAGCGTGAAAAGGTCCAGATCATCGTGGAGGAGACCCAACGCCTGGACAAGCTCCTGACCAACATGCTCAATTTCGTGCGCCCCACCCCCGGCCCGGGCTCGGCCGTGGACCTGGTGGCCGTGTGCCGCGACGTGGCCGAGCTCATGGACGTGGGCTACGGCCGCCAGGGCTACAGCATCGTCATCCGGGCCGCGGACCACCTGCCCGCGGTCCAGGGCGACGCCGATTCCCTGAAGCAGTGCCTGGTGAACATCACCAAGAACTCCATCGAGGCCATGCCCGACGGCGGCGAGATCGTCATCGCCCTGTCCATGGGCGACGGCGACGTGATCGTGCGCATCACGGACACGGGCACGGGCATGAGCGAGACCGAGTTGGACCGCGCCTTCAACCCCTTCTACTCCACCAAGGCGGGCGGCAACGGGCTGGGCCTGCCCCTGATCAAGAAGATCATCGAGGAGTCCGGGGGCAGCGTGACCCTGGCCAGCCGCCCCGGCCAGGGCACCACCGTGACCCTGCACCTGCAACCGGCCGTGGACGTGGAACATCCCGCGCGGCTCGAGTCGGACGATATTTAAACCCCTCCCCTCACCCCACCCCAAGCAGAGAACCCCCGCGTCGCAAGGCGCGGGGGTTCCGGTTTGCGGGGGACGCCCCCGGCGGGCAGGCCCGAAAAACCTAAGGCCCCGCGCATTGCTGCACGGGGCCTGCCCTGCGGGGCTTGCGGATGCCCCTGACGGGAAGAGGAGTGCCCGGACTACTCCGGGGACTTGGGAGAAGGTGTGGTGTGTTGGGGGGAGGGGAAAGCGGGGCCGATGTGCTCCGGACCTCCCTGGGCCAGCTCGCGCCGAACCTCTTCGAGGTCGATGATGCGCGGAGCCACCAGGGTGAAACCCGAGGCGTCGCACCAGTCGTGGCTGGTGGCGAACTCGTTGCCGTAGCGGATTTCGTCCAGGATGTAGTAGCCCTCTTCGCCCATGATGCGGTCCCACTGGTGGACCATGAACTCGAACTTGGAGGGGTCGTACTCGGAGACATCGCTCCACTTCCAGGAAAACTTGCATATTTCATTGTCGAAGCCGAGCACGCAGAGGTACTTGGCCCGGCTGTCGAGGTACATGCGGCGGCGGATCTTCAGCGGATTGGCGATGATGCGGTTGTAATCGAACTCCACGGGCTTGCCGTCCACCGAAACCTGGATGTTGCACATGTCGTCGATGCGCATGCCCCAAGTGGCGGTCTTGCCCTTGCGCCACCATTCCAGGGCTCTCATGGAGTAGACCTCGGATCCGTACTTCTCGATGGTGCGGGCCGTCTTCGCGGAAACCGGATGCAGTGCAAGGTCGCATGAGTGACCGTGTGCGCTAAATACTATTTCCATTATCCTCACTCCTTGTTGGGTGGTCGCGTTTCTTTCCACCCAACTTTGCATAGGGCATGCCGCCTGGGCCGATATCAAAATAATTTTTTCACTTATTTGATTTTATTGAATAATAATTTTTACGCGATGCGAAAAAATCCCCGCTTTGCAAGATTCAGGTCGTGCTGGCGCGATATTGCAAGGCCATTGCCACGGGTCTTGCGCGTTCACACAGGGATTTTGCGGGATGATAATGCGCGGCGGCCGGTCAGCCCGCGAGCAGGGGGACGGACACGCCTCCGGCCAGCCAGGCGAAGGCGGCCATGGCGAACCAGAAGAGCAGGCGGTCGCCCAGGCCGGGCGAACCGTGGGACATGCCGCCGTGGCCGTGGGACATCCCCCCGTGGCCGGAGGCGTGGTCCATGCGCGCGGCCATCTCGGCGCGGTCGGCCCTCCGCTTCCACAGCCAGAAGGCCCCGGACATGACCGCGAAGGCGATATCCAGAAACATGGTGTAGTCCACGGCGAAGAATTCGCGGTCGGCCATGATCTTCCCGGCCGTGCTCCGGGGCAGCATGTCGAAGGCGGCGAACCCGTAGTGTAGGACCACGGACGTGGCCACCAGGGCCAGGAGCAGGACGCCGACGAGGTAGAGGGCCATCTTCCAGCCGTAGTAGCCCGCCTGGATGCGGACCACCGGGAAGACCACCAGGTCGCTGAACAGGAAGGCCATGACCCCGGCGAAGCTGACGCCGTTGGTGAAGAGCACGGCGGCCAGGGGCACGTTGCCCATGGACCCGATGAAGGTGAAGAAGGCCGCGACCGGGCCGACCAGGGCCTGGGCCAGGACCTGCCAGAAGGCCGGATGGGCCGCCCCGGAGTCGATGAACAGGGTCTGGAAAAAGTCGCGCGGCACGAAGGTCGCGATGATGCCCGCCACGGTGAAGCCGATGGCCACGTCCTTCCAGACCATGTCCCACTCCATGCCGTAGCGCCGGGCCACTCTGAGCCAGCCCTCGGGCGAGCGGATCAGGGTCCGCCAGTCCGGGTTCTCGTCCCCGTCGCCGTCCCCGGCCCTTTCGCGGGCGTGCTCCCTGGCCTTCTCCTCCAGCCCGTCCGGCAGGGTCAGGGCGACCACGGCCCACATGAAGGCGATGAGCAGGACGCCGCCCAGGTATTCGCCGACCACGAACTGCCAGGAGAGGAACAGGGCGATGATGATCCCCAGCTCCACCACCAGGTTGGTGGAGGAGAGCATGAAGGCCAGGGCGGGCACCAGCCCGGCCCCCTTTGCGAAGAGCGAGCGGGTGGTGGACAGGGCCGCGAAGCTGCACGAGCTGGACAGGAAGCCGAAGAAGGTGCCGAACGCGACGCTCCCGGCCGAGGCCGTGCCCATGCCCCGCTTCATGCGGCTGCGGGTGACGAAGACCTGGATCAGGCTGCTGACGAGATAGCCCAGCCCGAAGGCCCAGAAGGCCGTCCAGAACAGGCCGAGCGAGGTTACCGCCGATTCGTTCCATAAGGTGAAAAACGTCTTCATGTCCCTCCCTGCCTCATTGATTGCGGTCCATACAACGGACCAGCATAGCACAGAAGGGCCCCTGCGGCAAACGGACGGCCGGAGGAAGCCGTCCCGTGCGTTGTCCCAACCCGGGGAAATGTGACGGGAACGTTCGCTTGTAAGAAGGCGCGGGCGCTGCTAGCCTGCCCGCATGAACACTGAAGAACTCAAGAAACACGCGGTGGATGCGGGCGCGACCGTGGCGTGCATCGCGGACCTCGACCGGCTCCGGGGCATCGAGACCACGCCCCCGGACCTGCTGGACGGATTCCGCTTCGCGGTGTCCATGGCCGTGGCCCTGAGCGGGCCGATCATCGAGACCATCACGGACCGGCCCACGCCGATCTACGCCGCGCACTACTCACGGGTGAACGCGCTACTGGACGAGGCGGCGCTGCGGGTCACGCGGTACATCGAGGAACGCGGAGCCCGGGCCATGCCCCTGCCCGCGAGCCAGGTGCTCGACGCGGTGCGCAACGTCTCCTACCTGTCGCACAAGGCCGTGGCCGTGGCCGCCGGGATCGGCTGGCAGGGCAAGAGCCTGCTCACGGTCAGCCCGGACTTCGGGCCGCGCATCCGGCTGGTCACGGTGCTGACCGACGCGGACCTGGTCCCGGACGAGCCCCTCAAAAACCGCTGCGGCGGCTGCACCAAGTGCACGGACGCCTGCCCGGCCGGAGCCATCAGGAACGTGAACACCGACTCGCACTACGCGTCCAGGGACGAAGCCCTGCACTTCGAGCGCTGCGTGCACCACGTGCGCGAGGTCTGCGCCAGGATGGAGAACATCGGCTCGTCCATCTGCGGCGTATGCATCAAGGTCTGCCCCTGGGGCGCGAAGAAGCCCGCCAGGGCGGCCCGGCCGGTATCCGGATAAGGGTTTCGGATCAGCGGGCGGCGCCCAGCAGGGCGACGCAGAGCTGGTCGACGCAGGAAGTGTCCTTCTTGCCGCAGGTGATGCCCTTGAGCTTGTCGACCACGTCCGTGACCTTCATGCCCTCCACCAGGGCGGAGATGGCCTTGAGGTTGCCGTCGCAACCGCCGGTGAAGTCCAGGCGGGTCAACCGGCCGTTCTCCACCTTGTAGCGGATCATCTTGGAACAGACGTTCTCGGGCTTGAAGGTTTCGAGGTCGTCAGAGGCCGGAGCGGCCAGGTCGAGGGGGGCAAGCGGAGTGAATTCGGAGAGATTGGATTTCATGTCTTGGACGATGTGGGGTTGAGGTTGGCGAAACGGCCCGGAAAGCCAGGCCCGGTCGGTCGGAGCCAGTGAAAAAACCGCTTCCCGCCCGAGGCGGTCCGCGGTCCCGGCCGGTGACGAAAGAGACCGGCGCGCTCCCGTGTTCACGTGGAGAAACGCAACATACCCCCCGGTGGCATATTCCGCAAGAACAAACCCGCCTCCCCGCCCGGCCCGCCCCGATTTGTGTGACACATAATTGTCAACCTGAGTATCACTTCGATAACCCGTTCTTTTTCCATCCCCGAACGGCCTGAAAAGTCGCCATATCAACAAGTTGAAACCGCCATACAGTCAGCCGCACGCCCGCATATTCTCAAAATGATACAAATGACGTCCCCGCCGCGAGGCGTTCGGAACGTGTTCGGCAAGAACCTCGCCAGGTCCGAAACGAGCCCTGAACGCGGTCCGTGCGCCCGGCCCGAAACCGGCCGCAAGTCAGACGGGCCAATGGCTGCCGATTTTTTGCAATAACGGAAAAACTGGAAAATATGCCCTACAATCAATCCGTTGTTTTTTACATTTTGAACAATCCAGCCCATCTCCATTCGCTCGGTGGTACGCATATTGCTCAAGTTGTCCGCATCAACAACGCTCGCCCGCCAACCGAGCAGCACCACACCAAGGAGGACGTATGCGCAGAAGGGAGTTCCTGAAATATTCGGCAATGGGCGCCATGGGCACCATGCTCGGCTCGGTTCCGGGCTTGTCCTGGGCCGCCGACAAGGCCGTGCACTGGCTGACCTGGGAGAACCTGGCCTACGACAAGTACGTGGCCGACTTCGTCAAATCCACCGGCATTTCCATCGACAAGGGGTTCATCGGCTCCGATGACGAACAGTTCGCCAAGATCCGCGCGGGCGGCGGGGCCGACTGGGATCTGATCACCCCCGGACTGGACAAGGTCGAGCTCTACGTGGCGGCCGACCTGCTCCAGCCGCTGGACCTTTCCAAGATTCCCAACGCGGCCAAGCGCTACGCCCCGTTCATGAACACCCCGCTGGGCAAGAAGGACGGTAAGACCTACGGCATCCCGTTCTACTGGGGCATCAACCCCATCGTCTACCGCGCCGACCTCATGGACAAGGAGCCCGACTGGTCCACCCTGTTCGAGGGCGAGAAGTACAAGGGCCGCCTGGCCATGCGCGACTATGCCCTGGAGGCCATCGCCATCGCCGCCATGTACGTCGGCATCCCGCGCGAGCGCATCTTCAAGATGGACGACAAGGAACTGGCCGAATGCAAGAAGGCCTGCATCGCCCAGAAGAAGCTGCTGCGCACCTACTGGAACTCCATCGCCGACCTGACCAACCTGTTCGCCACCGGCGAAGTGGTCTGCGCCTTCTCCTGGGTCCCGCCCTACTACGACCTGCGCGCCAAGGGCATCGACATGGGCATGGCCAAGCCCAAGGAAGGGGTCATCGGCTGGTGCGACACCTGCGCCATCCCCAAGGACGCCTCCCCGGAAGGGGCCGCAGCCGCCCACGAGCTGATCAACTACGTGCTCGACCCGGACTACGGCTACAAGCTCGCCCTGGACGGCCCGTACGCCATCTCCACCTCCACGGCCCGCGACAGGCTGACCCCGGAGGAGCAGGACCGCATCTTCATCAAGGACCTCAGCGTCATGGACAGCTTCGTCTGGAAGGAGAACCCGGCCGACTATGGCAAGTGGGTCCGCATCTGGAACGAAGTGAAGGCCAGCTAATACATGAACCGCCATTGCACAACGACCCCGGCCTCCAGCGTCCTGCTGGAGGCCCGGGGCCTGATCAAGGACTACGGGTCGTTCCGCGCCGTGCACGGGGTGGACTTCGACATCCCGGACGACTGCTTCGTGACCATCCTGGGCCCGTCCGGCTGCGGCAAGACCACCATCCTGCGCATGATCGGCGGGTTCGAGTCCGTGACCGACGGCTCGCTGACCCTCCAGGGCCAGCCCCTCATGGGCGTCATGCCCTACGAGCGGCCCATCAACACGGTCTTCCAGAACTACGCCCTGTTCCCGCACCTGCGCGTGGCCGACAACGTGGCCTTCGGCCTGAACCTGCGGGGGCTCCCCAAGATCGAGGTCAAACGGCGCGTGGACAAGGCGCTCGAAACCGTCAAGATGGAGTCCATGGCCGCCCGCTACCCGTCCCAGCTCTCGGGCGGACAGCAGCAGCGCGTGGCCCTCGCCCGCGCCTTCGTCAACGAGCCCAAGCTGCTCCTGCTCGACGAACCGCTGGGCGCGCTGGACCTCAAGATGCGCCGCCACATGCAGGTGGAGCTCAAGGACCTCCAACAGCGGCTGGCCATGAGCTTCCTCTACGTCACCCACGACCAGGAGGAGGCCTTTGCCCTGTCCGACGTCATCATCGTCATGAACGGCGGACGCATCGAGCAGGCGGCCTGCCCCGAGGAGATCTACCACGCCCCGGTCAACGCCTACGTAGCCGACTTCATCGGCGGCGCGAACCTCGTTTCGGGCACGGTCATCTCGGTCGACACGTCGTCCGGCAAGGCGGCCATCGAGACCCCGCTCGGGACCATCGAGGCCGCGTGCAGCCCCACGGTCGCCGTGAACGAGCCCGCCTGCCTGTGCATCCGGGCCGAGGACACCCAGCCCGTGGGCGCGCCCGAGGCGCAGTCCATGACCTTCAAGGCCACGGTCACCCACGTGGTCTTCCAGGGCAGCGTCAAGATGGTCGAGGTGGAGGTGGCCGGGCAGCGCATCGTGGCCAGGCTCTCCCACGACGTCCCGGCCGAGCCCGGCGAATCCCTGGACCTGGCCGTGCCGGGCCACCGGCTGCGCGTGGTCCACGGCACGCCCCCCGAGGGAGGCGGCGCGCTATGAGCTCAAAGCGCATCGACCGCGTCCGGCAACTGACCCTGCTGGCCCTGACCGGACCCAACGTCCTGTTCCTGGCCGTCTTCTGCGTGGCCCCCCTGGCCGTGCTCTTCAGCTACAGTTTTTTCCAGGTGGACTTCGTGGCCATCGTCCGCGAGCCCACCCTGGCCAACTACGCCCGGGTGCTCGAAAGCGCGACCTACCGGGGCCTGGTGGTCAAGGCGCTGCTGTACGGCATCGGCATCGCGGCCATCTGCTCGGTCATCGCCTACCCCCTGGCCTTCTTCATCGCGAAACGGGTCAAGGTCTACAAGGCCCCGCTGCTGACCCTGCTGCTCATCCCGCTGTACACCGGCGACCTGATCCGCATCTTCGCTTGGCGGGTGGTCCTCGGCGCCGAGGGCGTGCTCAACTCCCTGCTCATGTGGCTGGGGATCATCAAGGAGCCCATCTGGGTGCTCCTGTTCTCGCCCTTTTCCACGGTGGTGGTCCTGACCTACAACTACCTGCCGTTCATGGTCCTGCCCCTGTGGGCGGCCATCGAGGCCATGGACGACTCCTACCTCGAAGCCGCCATGGACCTGGGCTGCCGCCACACCGCCACCTTCTTCAAGGTGGTACTGCCCCTGACCGGGGCCGGGCTCATCGCGGGCTTCATGATGGTCTTCGTGCTGGTGGTCGGCGACTACCTGACCCCGCAGCTCATCGGCGGGTCCTCGGGCGTGACCGTGACCAGCGCCATCCACGACATGTTCGGCGCGGCCTTTGACTGGCCCACGGGATCGGCCCTGGCCTGGGTGCTGCTGACCGCCATGGCCGCGTTCATCACCGCCACCGTGTACCTCTTCTACAAGTCCCCCTGGGGACGCGGCATCAGGGGGGCGAAATAATGCGCATCTCCGGCTGGGCCGCCCTGCGCGGCTACTCCATCGCGGTCTACGGCTTCGTCTACCTGCCGATCATGCTCATGGGCCTGTTCTCCCTGAACTCCTCGGACATGATCGCCTTCCCCCTGACCGGATTCACCTTCGACTGGTACAACCAGATCCTGCACGACGGCCGCATCTTCAAGGGCCTTTTGACCACCATGGCCGTGGCCTTCCCGGTGACCATCATCACCACGGTGCTCGGCTCCATGGCCGCCCTGGTCCTGACGCGCCACAAGTTCAAGGGCAAGACCGCCTTCCTGGCCCTGCTCGTGCTGCCCTTCTTCGTGCCCAAACTCATCTTCGCCATCGCCCAGGTGACCTTCCTCAACGACGTGGGCATCGCCAAGGGCCTCTACACCGTGTGGATCTCCCAGGCCATGATCATCCTGCCCTTCGTCACCGTGATCATCGCCTCGGTCCTGTTCCGCGTGGACAAGCGCCTGGAGGAGGCCGCCGGAGACCTCGGGGCCACGCCCTGGCAGACCTTCCGCCGGGTCACCCTGCCGCTCATGAAGAACGGCATCCTGGCCGGATCGTTCGTCTCCTTTGTCCTGTCCAACGCCGAGTACACGGTCTCCTACTTCACCAGCGGCCGGGCCCAGCCCCTGTCCGTGCTGGTGGCCTCGGACTTCCGGTTCCACCTCTCCCCGAGCCTGAACGCCCTGGCCATGCTCATCGTCCTGTTCAACATCCTGGTCATCGTCATCAGCGAATGGTTCCGGCGGCGCTCCGTGCAGGCCTGACCGGAACACGAGGCAACATAATGAAACTGCTCATCAAAAACGGCCTGGTCGTGAACGCGGACCGCTCGGAAAACGCGGACGTGCGCATCGAGAACGACGAAATCAAGGAAGTGGCCCCCAACCTCAGCGCAGGCCCGGACTACCGCGTCATCAACGCCCAGGGCCTCATGGTCATCCCCGGCGGCATCGACCCGCACACCCACCTGGAGATGCCCACCCCGGTCACCCGCACCGCCGACGGCTTCGACAACGGCGGCCTCGCGGCCCTGTCCGGCGGGACCACCATGGTCATCGACTTCATCAACCCCAAGTACGGCCAGTCCTACCTGGAGGCCTGCGACATCTGCATGGAACGCGCGGCCAAGGCCACCTGCCACTACTCCTACCACGCCACCGTGACCTGGTTCGACGAGCAGGCCGCGAAAGAGCTGCGCGTCCTGGCCGAGGAACGCGGCATCAACTCCTTCAAGCACTTCACCACCTACAAGGGCTCGCTCATGCTCGAGCCCGACCAGATGCTCGCCAGCTTCTCCCTGGCCCGCGAACTCGGGGCGCTCTGCACCGTGCACGCCGAGAACGACGAGATCATCGCCTACATGCAGAAGAAGCTGCTCGAAAAGGGTATCACCCACCCCAAGGGCCACGCCCTGTCCCGGCCGCCCATCGCCGAGGGCGAGGCCACCTACCACGCCATCGCTTTAGCCAAGATCGCGGGCGCGCCGCTGTACATCGTGCACATGAGCTGCGAGGACGCCCTGCACGCCGTGACCCGCGCCCGGCAGTCCGGCCAGGAGGTCTACGCCGAATCCCTGTGCGGCCACCTGCTCCTGGACGAGTCCGTCTATTTCAACAACGACCCCGAGATCGCCGCCCGCTACGTCATGAGCCCGCCCTTCCGCTCTCCCGAGCACCGCGAGGCCCTGTGGGAAGGCATCCGCCGCGGCGACATCCAGGTCACGGCCAGCGACAACTGCACCTTCACCCAGGCCGACCGCAACCGGGGCCTCGACAACTTCACCAAGATCCCCAACGGCGCGCCCGGCCTCGAAGACCGCATGCGCATCGTCTTCAGCGAAGGCGTGGCCAAGGGCCGCATCACCCCGGAACAGTTCGTGGCCGTGACCTCCACCAACGCCGCGAAAATCTACAACATCCACCCGCGCAAGGGCGTCATCGCGCCCGGCGCCGACGCCGACGTGGTCCTC
The DNA here is from genome assembly GCF_041414475.1 of Pseudodesulfovibrio karagichevae. Taxonomy (NCBI): domain Bacteria; kingdom Pseudomonadati; phylum Thermodesulfobacteriota; class Desulfovibrionia; order Desulfovibrionales; family Desulfovibrionaceae; genus Pseudodesulfovibrio; species Pseudodesulfovibrio karagichevae. The sequence goes on along the minus strand of NZ_JBGLYH010000043.1, from coordinate 573 downwards.
TGGGACCCGAAAAAACAACACACCGTGTCGATCAAGACCCACCGCCACGCCATCGACTACAGCGTGTTCGAAGGCATGACCTTCACCGGCTCGCCCGTCATGACCATCCTGTCCGGCGACGTCGTCTTCGAAAACGGCCAGGTCACCGCCCGACCCGGCCAAGGCCGGTTCATCCCCCGCCCCCCGCGCCAACGCATCCCGCCCTGCCACAGCTAGGCGGCGAGACAAATAAAAAAGGCCGGGTGCGCTGTTGCGCGCCCGGCCTTTTTTTGCCTCCGGCGGCCAGAGGGGGAACCTCTTGGAAGAGGTTCCCCCTCTGGACTCCCCCTCCAGAACTTTTTATCGCCGCCTTCGGCGGAATCCGTGCGCACGCGGGGGACGTCGTTTTGAAATGAAAACCAATTGGCGTAACTCTCCCCGCGAAGCGGAAACAAAAAGTTTCGGAGGGAAAGGGGGATGGGGGTCCGGGGGAAGGGGGAAAGGGGGTACAGCCCGGGTACATAGGTAACACATTAGCCCGGGAACATGGGTAACACTTTGGGCATGAGAGCCTGGAGGTGCCTATGCCCTGGA
>NZ_JBGLYH010000042.1:0-37987 GCF_041414475.1 Pseudodesulfovibrio karagichevae | reverse complement strand
GCTTTTCCTTCCCCTTCCCCCGGACCCCCATCCCCATCCTTTCCTAAACTTCTTGTCGCCGCCTTCGGCGGGGCATGGCGCATAAAAAAACCTCCGACTCACTGATGAGTCGGAGGTCTCAATTTTTCCAATCTTCTGGAGCGATTCGGGTGCGCAAAACCCGACAGCGACTCTCATCCCCGAGGCCGTCCCTGACTGAGCAGCCGGAGTACGCGATAAGGCTTTCGAGAGTGGGTCAGCTGTGCATTTTTTCGGGGGCAAGGTAACCGCAGCGTAGCCGTCTACGTGAGGATTGGCTTGCCCCCGAAAAATGTGCAAATGGCCCGCTATCGGAAGCCGCTTACGGCCACCCCGCCTAACCAGCCCGCCGTGCCTCAATGAGCGCCGCAGCCCGGCGTGCCAAATATGTAATCTCAGGTTTGGAGACCTGGTCGTCGGCGCCGACCGTCTCGCCCCGGTGGCGGAGCTTGTCGGTGATGAGCGAGGAGAAGAGGATGACCGGCAGGTCGCGCAGGACCGGGTCCTCCTTGACGCGCTTGCACAGGTGGTGGCCGTCCATCATGGGCATCTCGATGTCCGAGACCAGAACCTGGACGTAGTCGGTGATGGGGCGCTCCTCTTCCTGGGCGCGCTTTTTGATCTCCACCAGGCGGTCCCAGCACTCACGGCCGTTGTTGGTCTTCTCCACCTGGAACCCGGCCTGGCCGAGCATGTCGCGGATCATCTCGCGGATGAGCGGCGAGTCGTCGGCGATGAGCGCCTTGTACCCGGAGTAGCCGTCGAGCTCGAAGTTGTCGTCGAACTGGAGGCGCATGGCCGGGTTGAGCTCCGAGACGATGCGTTCCAGGTCGAGGATGAAGACGATGCGGTCGTCGAACTTGACCACGCCGGTGATGGACTCGGAGGAGAGGGCGGACACGTACTTGTTGGGCGCCTCCACGTCCTCCCAGGAGATGCGGTGGATGCGGGTCACGCCCGAGACCATGAAGGCCGAGGTGACCTGGTTGAATTCGGTGACGATGACCTTGGGCGGCTCGTTCTCCACGCGCTTCTTCTTGAGCCAGATGGACAGGTCGAGCAGGGGGATGATCCGGGAGCGCAGGTTGAAGGCCCCGAGCACGGCCGGATGGGAGACCTCGGGCATCTCCGTGACCTTGGGCATGCGGATGATCTCGAGCACCTTGGCCACGTTCACGCCGTAGAAGCCCTTGCGGCTGGGCTTGTGCCCGGCCTCGAGGGTCTGGTCTTCCTGGTTGGGTTCGGCGTCGTCGGACACCTTGGGCTCTTCCTCGAGATAGAACTCGACGATTTCCAATTCGTTGGTGCCCGCTTCAAGCAGGATGTCGGTGGTCTGGGTGGCCATGCTGATACCGCTTCCTTGTCAAGGGTATGGAATGATTAAGGCAACAAGCCTCTGTGTAAACGCTATTGGCAAATCTCGTCAACAGGCGGCCAGGGGGTATCCGGATCGACCGGTTCCAGATCACGGATGACGTCGGCGGCCCGCTCCAGGTCTTCCCAGGTCGTGCATTGCAGCAGGGAGGCGCGCAGGGAGCGGATACCCCGGAGCCCCTTGGCGTAGCGGGGTATGATGGAGCGGATCTTGCGGAAAGAGCGGCCGTCTCCCTCGAAGAGCCGGGTCAGGCGGATGTGCTCGCGCACGATCCCGGCCAGGAACGCGCCGTCGCGCACGGGCAGGGGCGCGCCCCGGCGCAGGGCGATGTACCGGGCGAATATGGACGGGTCGAACAGCGCGCCACGGGCGAACATGATCGCGTCGATGCCGGTCTCCTCGATGCAACGCGCCCCGCCCTCGGCCGAGAACAGGTCCCCGGACCCGATGACCGGGATGGACACGGCCTTTTTCAGCTCGGCCAGCTTGTCCCAGTTGGCCCGGCCCGCGAACATCTGCTTGCCGTAGCGCGGGTGCAGGGTGACCCAGTCCACGCCGACGTCCTCGAGCCGCCTGGCCAGGTCGAGGAAGACCTCCTCGCCCTTGTTGAAGCCCAGGCGGAACTTGACGCCCACGCGGCCGCCCTGGGGATGCTCGGCGGCCTTGGCCACCATGATGGAGGCCAGCCCGACCAGCTTGTCGAGGTCCTCCATGAGCTGGACCCCGGAGCCGGACTTGAGGACCTTGCGCACCGGGCAGCCCGCATTGAGGTCGAAGTTGCGGTAGCCCATGCCGACCAGTTTTTCCATGACCGGCGGGAAATATTCGGCTTCGGACCCGAAGAGCTGGAGGACCATGGGGTCGTCCTCCGGGCAGGTGGCGATGAGGCGGCGGGTGCCGGTGTTCTTGAAGGCCATGCCCTTGACCGAGACCATCTCGGAGCAGGCCGGGCCGCAGCCGTACTGGCGCACGAGCATGCGGAAGGGCAGGTCGGAATAGCCGGCCAGGGGGGCCAGCCACGGGGAATCGGGGGTAATGGTGAATCGGGTCATGTCGGGATGCACATACGGGCTCGGGTGGAGCGAGTCAAAGGAAAATGGGGGCGGGTCAGCGTTCGTAATAGCGGTCGTACAGGGTCTGGAACCGGCCCGAGGAGATCAGCCCGTTCAGGGCGGCCTGCCAGCGGCGGATAACCGCGTCGTCCACCTGGGGCGAGAAGGCGATGTAGCCCGCGGACTGGACCAGGGGCTCGGGCACGCGTCGGATGTCGGAGGGCGGTATGCCCGCCGCGTGGAGCTTTTGGATCACGGTTTCGTCCGAGGACACGGCCAGGGTGGCGGCGCCGGACTTGAGCCGGGCGAAGCATTCCAGGTAGGTGGGGGCGGTGACCACATTGGTGAAGCCTTCGGCGAGGAGCATGTTGTGGTGCTGGCTGCCGTCCACGGCGCAGATGGCCTTGGTCGCCTTGGCCGCTTCCAGCCCGTCGATGGCGCTTCCCCTGAGGCCGTAGAGGTAGTCCACCTCGCGCTGGAGCGGGCCCACCCACTTGAAGCGGGCCTCGCGCTGCGGGGTGCGGTAGACGTTGAAGAAGGCCGCGTCGGGTCGGGAGGCGAGGGCGGTCATGCCCTGGGCGAAGGAGACCTCGCGGATGCGGCCCGATATGCCCACGGCCGTCATGATCTCGTGGACCGCCTCGAGGTTGAAGGCCCGTTTGCCGGCGTGCTCGATGCCGCGCAGCTCGCCGGTGGCGGGATCGGTCCGGGCCTGTCCGGCCAGATCGTGGGTCAGGATGACCAGTCCGCCGTCGCGCGCGGGGCAGGGGGCTGCCCAGACCAGGAAGGCCAGGACAAGAACGGCCGGGAACAGGAGGACCGGAATGCGGGAGGGCAGGGGATGCCGGGAAGGTCTCATACGCTCGGAACGGGTTGCAGGGTTCTCATTCAATAAAGATAGGCCATAATTTCGCCGGGGGCTATTATTAAGGCGGGCGGGGCCTGGACGCCCAGGGAAGGGGGATTCGCAGCCTTCGGGCCGGGAAAGAATTTGAAAAAAAAAACAACTCGGGGTTGACAAAGGACCGCTTTTCTCATTACACCGGCCCGTCTTCGAGCGCAAGACGGCTCCTCCCGGGTTCGGGAAAAAAGGCCGTTGAAAACTCTTGATTTTTGACATCGCGGCGTATATAGACTTCGTTCCCGTGAGCTGGCGTAGCTCAATTGGTAGAGCAGCTGATTTGTAATCAGCCGGTTGCGGGTTCAAGTCCCATCGCCAGCTCCATAAGACACAATGGTGGGGTTCCCGAGTGGCCAAAGGGAACAGACTGTAAATCTGTCGGCATACGCCTTCGGAGGTTCAAATCCTCCCCCCACCACCATATTTTTTCGAGTCACGCTGTAGGAGGCGGTCCCAGAGTCCGTCGATGGACTACAGAGAGTGAGCGGGAATAGCTCAATTGGCTAGAGCATCAGCCTTCCAAGCTGAGGGTTGCGGGTTCGAGTCCCGTTTCCCGCTCCATTATTAGCCATCTCTCTCCTTCCATCATCCTTATATACAGTGTATGGCTGTGCTCACGTAGCTCAGTCGGTAGAGCACATCCTTGGTAAGGATGAGGTCACCGGTTCAAATCCGGTCGTGAGCTCCACGGTGTTTTTTGTTCGATTTGCTTGTCAACAAGTATTTAGAAATAGAAACCTACACAACATTTATTGATCCAGGGGGTTACTGAAATGGGTAAAGCTAAATTTGAACGTAGCAAGCCTCACGTTAACATCGGCACCATCGGTCACATCGACCATGGCAAGACCACTCTGACCGCCGCCATCACCAAGCTGGCCGCCATGGCCGGCCACGGCGAATTCGTCGCCTTCGACGAAATCGACAAGGCTCCTGAAGAGAAGGAGCGCGGCATCACCATCGCCACCGCCCACGTCGAGTACGAGACCGAGAAGCGTCACTACGCTCACGTGGACTGCCCCGGTCACGCCGACTACATCAAGAACATGATCACCGGTGCCGCTCAGATGGACGGCGCTATTCTGGTCTGCGCCGCCACCGACGGTCCCATGCCCCAGACCCGTGAGCACATCCTGCTCGCCCGTCAGGTCGGCGTGCCCGCCATGGTCGTCTTCATGAACAAGTGCGACATGGTCGATGACGAAGAGCTGCTGGAGCTGGTCGAGCTCGAGATTCGCGAGCTGCTGTCCAAGTACGAATTCCCCGGCGACGACATTCCGGTTATCCAGGGTTCCGCCCTGAAGGCCCTGGAGTGCGAGTCCGTCGACGACCCCGCCGCCAAGCCCATTTTCGCCCTGCTGGACGCCTGCGACGAGTACATCCCCGAGCCCGAGCGCGACATCGACATGCCGTTCCTCATGCCCGTGGAAGACGTTTTCTCCATCTCCGGCCGTGGTACCGTTATCACCGGTCGTGTGGAGCGCGGCATCGTCAAGGTCGGTGACGAAGTCGAAATCATCGGCATCAAGCCCACCATCAAGACCACCTGCACCGGTGTCGAGATGTTCCGCAAGCTGCTCGATCAGGGCCAGGCCGGTGACAACGTCGGTCTGCTGATCCGCGGCGTGAAGCGCGAGGAAGTGGAGCGCGGCCAGGTTGCTGCCAAGCCCGGTTCCATCACCCCGCACACCAAGTTCAAGGCCGAGGTCTACGTCCTGTCCAAGGATGAAGGCGGCCGTCACACCCCGTTCTTCACCGGCTACCGTCCGCAGTTCTACTTCCGTACGACCGACATCACCGGTGTCGTCACCCTGGATGAAGGCGTCGAGATGGTCATGCCCGGCGATAACGCAACCTTCAACGTTGAGATGATCCACCCGATCGCCATGGAAGTCGGTCTCCGCTTCGCCATCCGCGAGGGCGGCCGCACCGTCGGCGCCGGTGTCGTCACCGAGATCGTGGAGTAATCATGCGAGTCAACATTCAGCTGCAGTGCACCGAGTGCAAGCGTAAGAACTACGCTACGCAGAAGAACAAGAAGAATACTACCGGACGCCTGGAAGTGAGCAAGTATTGTCCCTGGGACAAGAAGCACACGGTCCACAAAGAGTCCAAGTAGTCTTCGATAGAGCAGGGGTATAGTTCCAACGGCTAGAACGCCGGTCTCCAAAACCGGATGTTGGGGGTTCGAATCCCTCTACCCCTGCCAACTAAGTCTTTGAAAGCGGCGCGGGGTCTTGTCGTCAAACGGCAAGGCCCCGCCACCCGCTCAATAATTTGGGATAAAGAGATATGGCCAAAAAGAAAGGCAAGAAGGTCGCTGAAAAGCAGACCGCACAGTCCCCGGCAGCCGGTCTGAAGGGCAAAATCAAGGAATTCATCGAGTTCTTTGAGGAGTCCAAGGTCGAGATCAAGAAAGTGGTCTGGCCGACCCGCAAGGAGACCGTCACCACGTGCATCGCCGTGTTGGTCGTTTCCGTGGTCATCGCTCTCTACCTGGGCGTGGTCGACTTGGCGCTCTCGAAGATCGTCGAGGCCATCCTCTCCTAGACCAAAGCTACTTGCAAAGGCTGGAACACAAAAAATGGATGCCACAATGGAAAACGCAGCGCCTCGTGCACGCTGGTACATCGTCCACACCTACTCGGGATTCGAGCAGAGGGTGGAACAGACCGTGCGTGAAATGATGCGCACCGGACAGGACAAGGGCCTCATCGAGGAAGTTGTCATGCCCACCGAGAAAATCGTCGAGATGGTCAAAGGTGAGCGGAAGACTTCCACCCGTAAGTTCTATCCGGGATACATCATGATCAAGATGATCCTGACCGACGATTCCTGGCATCTCATCCAGTCCATCCCGCGCGTGACCGGATTCGTCGGCGGCAAGAACCGTCCGACGCCCATGCGCGACAGCGAGGCGGAAAACATCCTCAACATGATGGAAAGCCGTCAGGAAAAGCCCCGTCCCAAGTTCAACTTCGAGCGCGGCGATGAGGTCCGGGTCATCGACGGCCCGTTTTCCGGCTTCAATGGTGTTGTGGAAGAAGTCAATTACGACAAGGGTAAGCTCAAAGTATCCGTCTCTATCTTCGGGCGTCAGACTCCTGTGGAGCTTGATTTTGTCCAGGTGGACAAAGGATAGCCCGGATTGTCGCTAACAGCGAAATTTCTCATCGAGGAATACAATAATGGCTAAGAAAGAATTAGGAAAGATCAAACTGCAGATCCCCGCAGGCTCCGCCAACCCTTCCCCGCCGGTCGGTCCGGCGCTGGGTCAGCACGGCGTGAACATCATGGAATTCTGCAAGGCGTTCAACGCCAGGACGCAGGACCAGAAGGGCCTGATTATTCCGGTGGTCATCACCGTGTTTGCGGACCGCTCCTTCGACTTCATCACCAAGACCCCTCCGGCGGCGGTGCTCCTGCTCAAGGCCGCAAAGCTCGAGAAGGGCTCCGGTGAACCGAACAAGACTAAGGTCGGCAAGGTCACCAAGGCCCAGATCAAAGAGATCGCCGAGTTGAAGATGGCTGACTTGAACGCCAATGACATCGAACACGCCATGCGTCAGATCGAGGGCACTGCCCGCAGCATGGGCCTCGACGTCAAGGCCTAGTGAGGTAAAGAGATATGCCTAAGCATGGAAAAAAATACCGCAACGCCGTGGGTGATCGCGACACCGCCGTTCGCGTCGATATCGAAGAGGGCGTGAAGGCCGCCGTTGCCTCCGCGTTCGCCAAGTTCGACGAGACCGTCGATGTGGCCATCAACCTGGGCGTCGATCCCAAGTACTCCGATCAGATGATCCGGGGCGCCGTCTCCCTGCCCAACGGGCTGGGCAAGGACGTTCGCGTGGCCGTCTTCTGCAGGGGGGAAAAGGAAAACGAGGCCAAGGAAGCCGGTGCCGATTATTACGGGTCCGACGATCTGGTCGAAAAGATCCAGTCCGGCTGGCTCGACTTCGACAAGGCCGTCGCCACCCCCGACATGATGGCCGTGGTCGGCAAGATCGGCCGCGTGCTCGGCCCCCGCGGCCTGATGCCCAACGCCAAGACCGGCACCGTGACCATGGACGTGGCCAAGGCCGTCTCCGAGCTCAAGGCCGGTAAGGTCGAGTTCAAGGTGGACAAGGCCGGCGTGCTGCACGCGCCCATCGGCAAGGTCTCCTTCGGCGCCGACAAGCTCCTGGAGAACCTCAGGGCTCTGCTGGACACCGTCATGCGCATGAAGCCCTCGTCCGCCAAGGGCACCTACATGAAGGCTCTGGCCGTTTCTTCCACGATGGGCCCGGGTGTCAAGATCGACCCCCTGACCGTCCGGAAGTTCCTGGAAGCCTAGTTTCAATCAATTGAATGCCGGCCCCCTTCGGGGGGCCTGTAGATAATCGCACGGAAGGTTGAGTCAGAGACGGCAGGCGGGGCTGTGTCCCCTTAAACATCCTGCTCAGACAAAGCTTTGACCTGCTTTCCGGGCCGAACGACGAGGAGTGGTAGATGAACAGGCAAGAAAAAGCCCAGATCATCGAGCAGCTGCACGAAAAAGCTTCGCGCGCCAGCATCGCCGTCGTCACCGATTTCAAGGGCATGTCCGTTGAGGAAATGACCCAGTTGCGCGCCAAGTGCTTTGAAATCGGCGTCGATTACCAAGTCGTCAAGAATACCCTGGCCCGGTTGGCTCTCAATGATACCGATCACGGTGTATTGAGCGAACATCTGAAAGAGAACTGCGCTATTGCGCTGGGTTACGACGATCCCGTCGCCCTGGCCAAGGCGTTGGCCGATTACGCCAAGACGAACAAGAAGTTCGCCATGCGTTTCGGTACTCTGGAAGGCCAGTTTCTTGACAGTGACGCAGTGAAGGAACTCTCCAAGATGCCCAGCAAGCCTGAGCTTTTGAGTTCCCTCCTCGGCACGATGCAGGCCGTACCTCGCAATTTCGTCTGTCTGTTCGCCAACATCGAGCGCAAGTTCCTGTATGCCTTGACCGCCATCAAGGAACAGAAGGAAGCCGCGTAAACAACAGGTTCAAAGCGAATCAATTTCAAGGAGATTTATCATGGCTGATATCACCAAAGAACAGGTTGTCGAGTTCATCGGCAACATGACCGTCCTGGAACTGTCCGAATTCATCAAAGAGCTCGAAGACGTCTTCGGTGTCGAGGCTGCCGCCCCGGCCGTTGCCGTTGCCGCCGCTCCCGCCGGTGGTGGCGACGCCGCCGCCGAGGAAGAGCAGACCGAGTTCAACGTCATCCTGACCGGTGCCGGCAGCAACAAGATTGCCGTCATCAAGGCCGTCCGCGCCCTCACCGGCCTGGGCCTGAAGGAAGCCAAGGCTCTGGTCGACGAAGCTCCCAAGGCCCTGAAGGAAGGCGTGTCCAAGGACGAGGCTGACGAGGCTGCCAAGCAGCTGCAGGAAGCCGGCGCCGAAGTTGAAGTTAAGTAACTTCAATCTCTTAAGCTGACAAAGCAAAGAGCGCTCGCCCTCTCAAAAAGGGCGTTGCGCTCTTTGCTCTGTATGTATATATAATGGTTTAATCGCCTTTCGCTATTGGGTTCAGCCGCTGTATGATGCAAATCTGCTCCTCGTCGGTGTGCCGGGTTTTTGGTTCCGGCTACAGCTTATCTACCCATTTTTCGCACCGGTCGCTCTAGCCGACCGATGCGCCAGACAGAGGGCAAGGGCCTGGTGCCCCGCGCCCCAACCATCAACCGCTCATGCATGAGGGTACAATGGGTCAACTGAGAAAAAAATTCGGCAAAATCGTCAACACGCTCCCCATCCCGCACCTGCTGGAGCTTCAGGTGGATTCGTACAATCGTTTCCTCCAGGCGGATACTCCGCCAGCCAGCCGGGGTGACTTCGGGCTCGAGGGCGTGTTCAGGTCCGTTTTTCCCATTGAAGATTTCAACAAGACCGCTAGCCTTGATTTCGTGTCCTATGAAATCGGCGAACCAAAATACGACGTCGATGAGTGCATCTCCAAGGGTCTGACCTACGAGACGCCCATCCGTATAACCGTCCGTCTCGTAGTTTTTGACGTGGATGAAGAGACCGACAACCGCACGATTCGCGACATCAAGGAACAGGACATATACTTCGGGACGCTCCCGCTGATGACCGAGAAGGGCACCTATGTCATCAACGGCACCGAGCGCGTCATCGTAAACCAGTTGCAGCGCTCCCCGGGCATCATCTTCGAGCATGACTCGGGCAAGTCCCACTCCAGCCGCAAGGTCCTCTATTCGAGCCGCATCATCCCCATGCGCGGGTCCTGGCTGGACTTCGACTTCGACCACAAGGACATCCTCTACGTCCGCATCGACCGCCGCCGCAAGATGCCCGTGACCATTCTGTTGAAGGCCATGGGACTGTCGCGCGCCGACATCCTCGACTACTTCTACGACATCGAGTCCTACACCCTGCTCAAGACCAAGGTCACGCGCACGGTGGTGGCGGAGCAGTACCGCAAGGAAGTCGCCTTCGCCGACATCGAGGTCGACGGCAAGCCCATCGTCAAGAAGGGCACCGACATCACCAGGGGCGCCTGGAAGAAGCTGATCCGCAGCGAGGTCAAGGCCATCGAGGTCGACCCCGACTCCCTGATCGGCCAGTTCCTGGCGCGCGACATGGTGGACAAGAACGGCGAGGTCATCGCCGAGGCCGCCGAGGAGGTCACTCCGGACCTGCTGGACAAGCTCCGCGACGCCAAGATCAAGGACCTGGACGTGCTGCACACCCGCGGCATGGAGGTTTCGTCCTCCCTGCGCGACACCCTGTTGCTCGACAAGACCACGGACATGGAGTCCGCGCAGATCGAGATATACCGCAGGCTGCGTCCCAGCTCCCCGCCCACGCCCGAGATCGCGGCCAGCTTCTTCGAGAATCTGTTCCGCTCCTCCGACTACTACGACCTGTCCAGCGTGGGCCGCTACAAGCTCAACTCCCGTCTGAACCAGGAAGTGGACCTGTCCATCCGCACCCTGACCAACGAGGACATCCTTCTCGCGGTCAAGGAACTCATGCGCCTCAAGGACTCCCACGGCCCGGCGGACGACATCGACCACCTGGGCAACCGCCGCGTGCGCCCCGTGGGCGAGCTGGTCGAGAACCAGTACCGCATCGGCCTGGTCCGCATGGAGCGCGCCATCAAGGAGCGCATGTCCCTGCAGGAAGTGGCCACCCTGATGCCCCATGACCTGATCAACCCCAAGCCGGTTGCCGCCGTGCTCAAGGAGTTCTTCGGAACCTCCCAGCTCAGCCAGTTCATGGACCAGACCAACCCGCTCTCCGAGGTCACCCACAAGCGCCGCCTGTCGGCACTGGGACCCGGCGGCCTGACCCGCGAACGCGCGGGCTTCGAGGTGCGCGACGTGCACACCTCGCACTACGGCCGCATCTGCCCGATCGAGACTCCGGAAGGTCCGAACATCGGTCTGATCGTCTCCCTGACCACCTACGCCAAGGTCAACGACTACGGGTTCATCGAGACCCCGTACCGCAAGGTGGTGGACAGGAAGATCACCGACGTGATCACCTATATGGATGCCTCCAAGGAGGCCAAGGAAGTGGTGGCCCAGGCCAACGCTCCCCTGGACGGGAACGGCGTCTTCACCAACCCGCGCGTCAATGCGCGTCTGGCTGGCGACGTTCAGCTGACCGCCGCCGAAGACGTCACCTGCATGGACATCAGCCCGAGCCAGACGGTCTCCATCTCGGCCGCGTTGATTCCGTTCCTGGAGCACGACGACGCCAACCGCGCGCTGATGGGCTCCAACATGATGCGCCAGGCCGTGCCCCTTCTCCAGGCCGAGGAGCCGCTCGTCGGCACCGACATGGAAGGCCCGGTCGCCCGCGACTCCGGGGCCTGCGTGCTGGCCAAGGAAGACGGCGTGATCCACTACGTGGACGCTGAGCGCATCATCATCAACTACGATAACGGGCTGTTCCCCGACACCGGCGGAGCCAAGCACTACGAACTGCAGAAGTGGCACAAGTCCAACCAGAACTCCTGCTTCGGCCAGACGCCCCGCGTCCAGGTCGGGCAGCGGGTGAAGAAGGGCGACGTCCTGGCCGACGGCCCGGGCATCGACCACGGCGAGCTTGCCCTGGGCAAGAACCTTCTCGTGGCCTTCATGCCCTGGTGCGGTTTCAACTACGAGGACTCCGTGCTCATCTCCGAGCGCATGGTCAAGGAAGACGTGTACACCTCGATCCACATCGAGGAGTTCGAACTCGTCGCCCGTGACACCAAGCTCGGACCCGAGGAAGTGACCCGGGACATCTCCAACGTCTCCGAGGAAATGCTTCGGAACCTGGACGAATGCGGCATCATCCGCATCGGTGCCCGGATTAAGCCCGACGACATCATGGTCGGCAAGATCACGCCCAAGGGCGAGACCCAGCTGACCCCGGAAGAGAAGCTGCTGCGCGCCATCTTCGGCGACAAGGCCCGCGACGTGAAGAACACCTCGCTGAAGGTACCGCCGGGAATCGCCGGCACCATCGTCGACGTGAAGGTCTTCAACCGCCGCTCCGGCGAGAAGGACGACCGCACCAAGGCCATCGAGGACGCCGAACTGGCGGCCTTCGACGTCAAGGAGCAGAAGCACGTCGCCGCACTGACCGACGCGATCCGCGAGAAGATCTGGACCGTGCTCGAGGGCGCCCAGCTGAAGAAGGATCTGATCGGTCCCAAGAAGACGACCCTGTGCAAGTCCGGCGAGATCATCGACCGCGAGGCCGTTGACGCCGTGCCGGTCAAGAAGCTTATCGGCCTGTTCGACCGCGAGGCCAACGACCAGCTCAAGCTGATCGCGGCCGACTACGAGCAGCAGATCGCCTTCATTAAGAATATATATGACGTCAAGCGCGAGAAAGTGACCGAGGGCGACGACCTGCCTCCGGGCGTGATCAAGATGGTCAAGGTCTATGTCGCGGTGAAGCGCAAGCTCTCCGTGGGCGACAAGATGGCCGGCCGCCACGGCAACAAGGGTGTCGTGTCCTGCATCCTGCCCGAAGAGGACATGCCGTTCTTCGAGGACGGCACCTCCATGGACATCGTCCTGAACCCCCTGGGCGTTCCCTCCCGAATGAACATCGGGCAGATCATGGAAACGCACCTGGGCATGGCCGGCCGCAAGCTCGGCCAGCAGGTCCAGCAGATGCTCGAGGAGAGCGACAAGTCCCTCAAGGCCATCCGCGAGGAAGTCAAGTCCATCCTCGACACCGGCGACATGAACGAGCTCATCGACTCCATGTCCGACGAGGAGTTCGTGGAAGCGGTCAAGAAGCTGAAGAACGGCATCGTCGCCAAGACTCCGGTCTTCGACGGCGCCGAGGAAGAGGGCATCTGGGGCTGGTTGGAAAAGGCCGGTCTCGCCTCGGACGGCAAGTTCGTGCTCTACGACGGCCGCACCGGCGAACCGTTCCACAACCGCGTCACCGTGGGCATCATGTACTACCTCAAGCTGCACCACCTGGTTGACGAGAAGATCCATGCCCGGTCCACCGGACCTTACTCCCTGGTCACGCAGCAGCCTCTGGGCGGTAAGGCCCAGTTCGGCGGCCAGCGTCTGGGCGAGATGGAAGTCTGGGCCCTTGAGGCCTACGGCGCCGCCTATCTTCTGCAGGAGTTCCTGACCGTCAAGTCCGACGATGTCCAGGGCCGCGTGAAGATGTACGAGAAAATCGTCAAGGGCGACAACTTCCTGGAAGCCGGTCTGCCGGAATCCTTCAACGTCCTGGTCAAGGAACTCATGTCGCTGGGTCTGGACGTGACCCTGCACTACGAGGACCGCAAGCAGCGTCCCGGCCAGCAGCCGCAGCAGCCCGCCATTCCGGCGGGGCCGCAACCGCTGGTGGACTAGCGCCGGACGTTCACAAGGTAATAGGCCCGGCCGGCCGTGAAAGGCCGGCCGGGCATGAGATAACATTTTACGATAGGGGATATCCATGACGTTGGACGATCTGTTCACCTTACGTGGAGCGCCGAACGCGGCTGCACAAGGCCGTAATCTTAAGGCTATCCAGATATCCATAGCTGCGCCCGAAACCATCCGGGAGTGGTCCTACGGTGAAGTCAAGAAACCGGAGACCATCAACTACCGGACCTTCAAACCGGAGCGGGACGGCCTGTTCTGCGCCAAGATCTTCGGTCCGGTGAAGGACTACGAGTGCAACTGCGGCAAATATAAGCGCATGAAGCATCGCGGCATCGTCTGCGAGAAGTGCGGCGTCGAGGTCATCGCCTCCAAGGTCCGGCGCGAGCGCATGGGCCATATCGAACTGGCCGCGCCCGTGGCGCACATCTGGTTCCTGAAGACGCTGCCGTCCAAGATCGGCACGCTCCTCGACATCACCATGGCCGATCTGGAAAAGGTCCTGTACTTCGACTCCTTCATCGTGCTCGATCCGGGCGAGACCCCGCTCAAGAAGCACCAGGTCGTTTCCGAGGACCAGTACTTCCAGGTCATCGACCACTTCGGCGAGGACGCCCTGACCGTGGGCATGGGCGCGGAGACCGTCCGGACCATGCTCCAGGCCCTGGACCTGCCGACCCTGCGCACCGAATTGCGCGAGGAGTCGCAGACCACCCGGTCCCAGACCAAGAAGAAGAAAATCACCAAGCGGCTGAAGATCGTCGAGGCCTTCCTCGAGTCCGGCAACAAGCCCGAGTGGATGATCATGGAAGTGATTCCCATCATCCCGCCCGAGCTGCGCCCGCTGGTCCCCCTGGACGGCGGCCGTTTCGCCACCTCGGACCTCAACGACCTGTACCGCCGCGTCATCAACCGCAACAACCGCCTGAAGCGGCTGCTTGAGCTCGGCGCGCCCGAGATCATCATCCGCAACGAAAAGCGCATGTTGCAGGAGGCCGTGGACGCACTGTTCGACAACGGCCGCCGCGGCCGGGCCATCACCGGCACCAACGGCCGCCCGCTCAAGTCCCTGTCCGACATGATCAAGGGCAAGCAGGGCCGGTTCCGCCAGAACCTGCTCGGCAAGCGCGTCGACTACTCCGGCCGTTCGGTCATCGTCGTCGGTCCGAAGCTCAAGCTGCACCAGTGCGGTCTGCCCAAGAAGATGGCGCTTGAGCTGTTCAAGCCGTTCATCTACTCCGAGCTGGAGAAACGCGAGATCGCCACGACCATCAAGTCCGCAAAGAAGATGGTCGAGCGCGAAGACCTGGTCGTCTGGGATATCCTGGAGGACGTGGTCCGCGAGTACCCGATCATGCTCAACCGCGCCCCGACCCTGCACCGCCTGGGCATCCAGGCCTTCGAGCCGCTGCTCGTCGAGGGCAAGGCCATCCAGCTGCACCCGCTCGTCTGTTCCGCCTACAACGCAGACTTCGACGGCGACCAGATGGCCGTGCACGTGCCGTTGTCCGTGGAGGCGCAGATCGAATGCCGCGTGCTGATGATGTCCTCCAACAACATCCTCAGCCCGTCCAACGGCTCGCCGATCATCAACCCGTCCCAGGACATCGTCCTGGGCCTGTACTACCTGACCACGCCGCGTTCCTTCGAGAAGGGCGAGGGCATGATCTTCTCGAGCCCCGAGGAGGTCATCTCCGCCTACGACTTCGGCGCGGTCGGCATTCACGCCCGCATCAAGGTGCGCATGAATGGCGAGATCCACGAGACCACCACCGGCCGCATCATCGTTTCCGAGCTGCTGCCCGAAAAGGTCCCGTTCGAGCTGGTCAACTGCGTGCTGAACAAGAAGAACATCGCCGCCCTGGTCTCCGGCGCCTACCGTCTGGCGGGCACCAAGGCCACGGTCATCCTGTGCGACCGCATCAAGGACCTGGGTTACGAGTACGCCACCCGCGCCGGTGTGACCATCGGCGTCAAGGACCTCAAGATCCCGGCCAACAAGCCCAAGATGCTGGCGACGGCCAACGCCGAAGTGGACGAGATCGAGAACCAGTTCCAGGACGGCATCATCACCCGTACCGAGAAATACAACAAGATCGTCGACGTCTGGACCAAGGTGACCAACGACATCTCCAACGAAATGATGCAGGAGATGTCCACCGACGTGCTGACCGATCCCAAGACCGGCAACACCGAGGTCAACTCGAGCTTCAACCCCATCTACATGATGGCCACCTCCGGCGCTCGAGGCAACCAGGACCAGATGCGGCAGCTGGCCGGCATGCGCGGTCTGATGGCCAAGCCCTCGGGCGAGATCATCGAGACCCCGATCACCGCGTCCTTCCGCGAAGGTCTGTCCGTCCTGCAGTACTTCATCTCCACCCACGGCGCACGAAAGGGCCTGGCCGACACCGCGCTCAAGACCGCGAACTCCGGCTACCTGACCCGTCGCCTGGTCGACGTCGTCCAGGACGTGACCGTGTCCGAGCTGGACTGCGGTACCGTGGACGGCCTGGAGCTGACCCACTACATCAAGGGCGGTGAGATCAAGCAGCGGTTGGCCGAGCGGGTGCTGGGCCGCGTGACCATGTTCGACACCTACGACGAGGAGACCGGCGAGCTGGTCATCCCCGCCAACACCATGATCGACGCCCAGTACGCCAAGAAGCTCGATGCTTCCGGCGTGAACTCCATCGTCATCCGCTCGGGCCTGACCTGCAAGTCCAAGCAGGGCGTTTGCGCCATGTGCTACGGACGCGACCTGGCCCGGGGCCATCTGGTCAACGTGGGTGAGACCGTCGGCATCATCGCCGCGCAGTCCATCGGTGAGCCCGGCACCCAGCTGACCATGCGTACCTTCCACATCGGCGGTACCGCATCCAAGGAGATCGAGTCCTCGAGCATCGAGTCGCAGCACAACGGCCGCGTGATCACCTCGCGCATGCGCACCGTCGTCAACTCCGAAGGCGACAAGATGGTGCTCGGCAAGAGCTGCCAGGTGGGCATCGTGGACGAGCAGGGCCGCGAGCGCGAGAAATACGTGCTCCCGTCCGGCGCCCGTCTGCTGGTGGACGAGGGCCAGGAGGTCAAGAAGGGCACTCCGCTGGCCGAATGGGATCCGTACATGGAGCCGTTCATCGTCGACGTGTCCGGCGCGATCAAGTTCAAGGACATCATCGAAGGGAAGACCGTCCAGGAGGACCGTACCTCCAAGGCGTCCTTTACCATCATGGAATACCGGACGACCAACTACCGTCCGGCCGTCACCCTGCTGGGCGACGACGGCAAGCCCGTCCACCGTCCCGGCACCGACATCGACGCGAACTTCGCCATGCCCGTGGGCGCCATTCTCATGGTCAAGGACGGCGACAAGGTCCGCGCCGGCGACGTCATCGCACGTAAGCCCCGCGAATCCTCCAAGACCAAGGACATCGTCGGCGGTCTGCCGCGCGTCGCCGAGCTCTTCGAGGTGCGCAAGCCCAAGGACCTGGGCGTCGTTTCGTCCATCGACGGCGTCGTCACCTTCGGTGCCGAGACCAAGGGCAAGCGGAAGGTCGTGGTCACTCCCGAAACCGGTGACGCCCAGGAATTCCTCATTCCCAAGGGCAAGCACATCACCGTCCAGGAGTCCGACTTCGTCGAGGCCGGCGACCTGCTGACCGAAGGCTCCCCGGAACTGCACGACATCCTGCGGATCAAGGGCGAAAAGCACCTGGCCCGCTACCTGGTCGAAGAGATCCAGGACGTGTACCGCTTCCAGGGCGTCAACATCAACGACAAGCACATCGAGATCATCGTGCGCCAGATGCTCAAGAAGGTCTCGATCCTGAACCCCGGCTCCACCTCCTTCCTCATCGGCGAGCAGGTGGACAAGATGCGGTTCATGGAGGAGAACGCCCGGGTCGCGGCCGAGGGCGGCAAGCCCGCGGTGGCAGAAACCCTGGTCCTGGGCATCACCCAGGCCTCCCTGTCCACGGACTCCTTCATCTCGGCCGCCTCGTTCCAGGAGACCACCAAGGTCCTGACCGAGGCCTCCCTGAAGGGCAAGACCGACTATCTGCACGGTCTGAAGGAAAACGTCATCGTGGGCCGGTTGGTGCCCGCCGGAACCGGATTCCGCAAGTACACGGATTCCGAGATCAGCGTGCCCGACCAGCCCGAACGCCCCGACAAGTTCCTTGAGGAGTTGGAGGATAGCCCGCTCCTGGTGGACGTGCCGCTGGTGTAGCGCAGCCGAAATTAATAACTCGGCAGCGTTTGATATAACTGATTGAAAAAGTTGGAGAGGCGACGCCTCTCCAACTTTTTTGCCGGTCCGGACCCAAAAGTACGCATGCTCGGCGGGCGAAATGCCTTGACAATGTTCGAGCGAATGGGGTACTTGCGGTCCTCTTTGCGCATGAATTGCGCGCGGGTATCGTATTAACTAATGATTGGAGGATGAATGCCCACCATTAACCAGCTCATCCGTAAAGGCCGCGAAGCGCAGCCCAAACGGAAGAAAACCCCGGCCCTGATGGAATGCCCTCAGCGTCGAGGCGTTTGCACCAGGGTGTACACCACGACCCCGAAGAAGCCGAACTCCGCTCTTCGTAAGGTCGCTCGTGTTCGCCTGACCAACGGCATGGAAGTCACCGCCTATATCGGTGGTGAGGGCCATAACCTGCAGGAACACTCCGTGGTCCTGATCCGCGGCGGCCGTGTGAAGGACCTTCCCGGTGTCCGTTACCACATCGTTCGCGGTACCCTCGATACCTCCGGTGTCGACGATCGTCGCCGCGGCCGTTCCAAGTACGGCACCAAGCGCCCGAAATAAGGTTATAGCTTTTTTCGCAATGCCCGGGGTGGGATGACAAAGTAGGGCGGAGGCTGCCCGAAATAATGTCCCCCCGGCCGAAATTCAAGGAGAAAAAAATGCCTCGTAAAGGTCCTGTCGCCAAGCGGCAGATCCTGCCGGATCCTGTATACGGCAGCAAGCTCATCACCCGCTTCATCAACCGTCTGATGCTGGACGGCAAGAAGTCCACTGCGGAACATATTTTCTACAAGGCCATCGAGATCCTGGCCGAGAAGACCAACGAAGATCCCTTGCGGGCCTTCGAGAAGTGCCTGGACAACATCCGTCCGGCCCTGGAGGTCAAGTCCCGCCGCGTCGGCGGTGCGACGTACCAGGTGCCCATGGAAGTGCGTCCCGACCGTCAGACCGCCCTGGCCATCCGCTGGGCCATCGCTTACGCCCGCGGCCGCGGCGAGAAGGGCATGGTCGCCCGCCTGTCCGGCGAGCTGCTGGACGCCTTCAACAACCGTGGCGGCGCAGTGAAGAAGCGCGAAGACACCCACAAGATGGCTGAAGCCAACAAGGCTTTCGCTCACTACCGCTGGTAGTCACGGAGAAGTACAGTGGCGAGAAAAGTACCCAGAGACAAACAGCGCAATATTGGTATCATGGCCCACATCGATGCGGGCAAGACTACCACTACCGAGCGAATCCTGTTCTACACCGGCGTGTCCCACAAGATCGGTGAGGTCCATGACGGCGAAGCCACCATGGACTGGATGGTTCAGGAGCAGGAGCGCGGCATCACGATCACGTCTGCCGCCACCACCTGCTTCTGGCGCGAACACCGCATCAACATCATCGACACCCCGGGCCACGTGGACTTCACCATGGAAGTCGAGCGTGCCCTGCGCGTCCTGGACGGCGCCGTCGCCGTCTTCGACTCCGTCGCGGGCGTCGAGCCCCAGTCCGAGACCGTGTGGCGTCAGGCCGACCGGTATCATGTGCCCCGCATGGCCTTCGTCAACAAGATGGACCGCATCGGCGCGGACTTTTTCCGTTGCGTCAGCATGATGAAGACCCGCCTGGGCGCCAAGGCTGTTCCTCTGCAGCTGCCCATCGGGGCCGAGGACGACTTTGAAGGCGTCGTCGACCTGATCGAGGGCAAGGCCTATATCTACGACCATCTGGATCACGGCGCGAGCTTCACCACCACCGAAGTGCCGACCCACCTCCAGGACCAGTACGAAGAGATGCGCGCCGAGATGATCGAAGCCATCGCCGAGGAGGACGAAAGCCTGCTCGAGAAGTACATGGCCGAAGAGGAGCTGACCCCCGAGGAGATCCGCGAGGGCGTGCGCAAGGCCACCACGAGCCTGTCCATCTGTCCGGTCCTGTGCGGCACCGCGTTCCGCAACAAGGGCGTGCAGCCGCTGCTCGACGCCGTTGTCGACTACCTGCCCAGCCCGTTGGACATCCCGACCATGAAGGGCATGGATCCGCAGAACGCCGAGACCATCATCGAGTGCCCCTGCGACGACGACGAGCCCATGGCCGCCCTGGCCTTCAAGCTCATGACCGACCCCTTCGTCGGTCACCTGACCTTCCTGCGTCTCTACTCGGGCAAGATCGAGTCCGGCGCCACGTTCATGAACGCGGCCACCGGGAAGAAGGAGCGCATTGGTCGTCTCTTGAAAATGCACGCCAACAAGCGTGAGGAAATTAAAGAGGCATACGCCGGCGACATCGTCGCCGCCGTCGGCCTCAAGAACGTGGCCACCGGCGATACCCTGTGCGACCTCAAGCGCGCTGTGGTTCTGGAGTCCCTGGACATCCCCGAGCCGGTTATCGAAGTGGCCATCGAACCCAAGACCAAGGCAGACCGCGACACCCTGTCCGCGGCCCTCGTCAAGCTGTCCAAGGAGGATCCGTCCTTCCGAGTCAAGGGCGACGAGGAAACCGGACAGACCCTGATCGCCGGAATGGGTGAGTTGCACCTCGAGATCATCGTTGACCGCCTCCTGCGCGAGTTCAACGTGAACGCCAACGTGGGCGCGCCCCGCGTGGCCTATCGAGAGACCATCTCCGCCGCGAAAAAGGTCGATGTCAAGCATGCCAAGCAGTCTGGTGGTCGTGGCCAGTACGGCCACGTCGTCATCGAGGTCGAGCCCAACCCCGAGAAGGGCTACGAGTTCGTTGACGAGATCAAGGGCGGCGTGATTCCCAAGGAATACATCCCCGCCGTGGACAAGGGCATCCAGGATGCCATGAAGAACGGCATCGTGGCCGGGTTCCCGGTCGTCGATGTGAAGGTCAAACTGGTTTTCGGCTCCTTCCATGAAGTCGACTCCAGCGAACAGGCCTTCTACATTGCCGGTTCTCTGGCCATCAAGGAAGCCTGCAGAGGCGCCAAGCCGGTACTGCTCGAGCCGATCATGTCGGTGGAAGTGGTCACCCCCGAGGACTACCTCGGCGATGTCATGGGAGACTTGAACGGCCGCCGCGGCCGGGTGGGCGAAATGGAAGCCCGCACGGGCGTGCAGGTCATCCGGTCCTTCGTGCCGCTGTCCGAGATGTTCGGTTACGCCACGGATCTTCGTTCGAAGACCCAGGGCCGGGCGACCTTCACCATGCAGTTCGACCACTACGAGAGGTTGCCGAACAACTTGGCCGAAGAATTGATGAAAGGAAACGACTAAACGTAGAGCCTAGGATTTTCCCTTTGCTTGACAGTGCGGCGGTGCGGGTGTAATCAACCCGTCCGCTGCACAGTTCGGCGCCTTTTTCTTTCGGGCGCGGTAAAGATAAATCCTTTGAGGAGAAAGCACTATGGCTGCTTCGATGGCGAGCGATCGCATCAGAATCAAACTGAGAGCATACGATTACCGTATTCTGGACAAGGCTGTCACCGAGATCGTTGACACTGCCCGGAATACCGGTGCGGCTATTGCCGGCCCCGTGCCGCTGCCCACCGACATCCATCGTACCACCGTCCAGAAATCCGTTCACGTGGACAAGAAGTCCCGCGAGCAGTTCGAAATGCGCATTCACAAGCGTCTTCTGGATATCCTTGAACCCACTCAGCAGACCGTTGACGCTCTGGGCAAGCTTTCGCTGCCCGCCGGTGTGGACGTCGAGATCAAGCTCTAGGAGTATAGTTATGGCTAAGACTCTCGGATTGCTTGGCAGAAAGCTGGGCATGACCCGCATTTTCAAGGACGATGGTACCATCTGCCCCGTGACCGTTATCGAGGCAGGTCCCTGCCCGGTCATGCAGATCAAGACCACGGACAAGGAAGGCTACAACGCCCTGCAGCTCGGCTACGATTCCGTGCCCGAGCGCAAGGTGAACAAGCCCCTTAAGGGCCACATGGCCAAAGCCGGCAAGGACCTGTACCGCCACCTCAAGGAATTCCCCCTCGAGGTCGTGGAAGGGTACGAGCTGGGTCAGGAAATCACCGTCGATATCTTTGCCGCCGGTGAAAAGGTCAAGGTTACCGGTACCTCCAAGGGTAAGGGTTTCCAGGGCGTCATGAAGCGTCACAACTTCGCCGGCTCCCGCGCCTCCCATGGTGCCGAAAAAGTGCACCGCGTTCCCGGCTCCGTCGGTAACGCGACGTATCCCGGCCGTGTCTGGAAGGGCAAGAAGATGCCCGGCCAGATGGGTAATGCACGCGTGACCTTGAGCAACGTGGAAATCGTCGATGTCAGGCCCGAGGACAACGTCCTCCTGGTCAAGGGCCAGGTGCCCGGCCCCAACAACGGCCTCGTGATGATCCGCAAGAACGGCTAAGAGGTATACGACATGGCAAAAATTCAAGTTGTAGATCAGAATAACAATAAGGTGGGCGACTTCGAGCTGGCTCCCGAGGTTTTCGAGGTGGAGATCATGCCCGAAATCCTCAACCAGGTCGTCCGCGCTCAGCGCGCTTCCCAGCGTCAGGGCACCCACGCCACCAAGACCCGCGGTCTGAAATCCGGCGGCGGCCGCAAGCCGTGGCGCCAGAAGGGCACCGGTCGTGCCCGGGCCGGCTCCACCCGTTCGCCCCTGTGGCGCGGCGGTGCCGTCCTCTTCGGACCCCAGCCCCGCGACTACGCCTTCAAGGTCAACAAGAAGGTGCGCAAACTGGCCCTCAAGATGGCTCTGTCCTCCCGCGTCTCCGAAGAGAAGATGACGGTGGTCAAGTCCATCGATCTCGCTGAGATCAAGACAAAGGCCTTTGCCGAAGTCGCCCAGAACCTCGGCCTGAACAAGACCCTGATTGTCGCCAAGAACGCCGACAAGAACCTGGAGATGTCCGCAAGGAACATGCCCCACATCAAGGTCATCGAGGCCGACAAGCTGAATGTTTACGACGTGCTGCTGTACCCCGAACTGGTTATGTTCGAGGCCGCCGCCCAAGACGTTCAAGAGAGGTTGAAGTAATGGATTATTCGAAAGTCCTGCTCAAGCCCGTGGTCTCCGAGAAGGCCAACGAGGCTAAGGAGCAATCCAATCACGTCTCTTTTTACGTCCACCCCGATTCCAACAAGATCGAGGTGAAGAAGGCCGTTGAAGCAGCCTTCGACGTCAAAGTCGAGTCCGTGAATATCGTGGCCAAGAAAGCCGCGCCGCGCAAGCGCATGGGTCGTCTGACCGGTGGCCGCGTCCCCGGGTTCAAGAAGGCTTACGTCAAGCTTGCCGCCGGCGATAAAATCGAAATCTTCGAAGGAGTGTAACCATGGCAACCCGTAAGCTGAAGCCTACTTCTCCGGGCCGCCGGTTCCAGACCATCTCCGATTTCGCGGAGATCACCCGGACCACTCCCGAGAAGTCGCTGACCAAAGGTCTGACCAAAAAGGCCGGACGCAACAATAACGGTCGTGTCACCATGCGTCGCCGCGGCGGCGGCAACAAGTCCCTGTACCGCCTGATCGACTTCAAGCGGAACAAGCTTGGCGTGCCCGCCAAGGTGGCCGAGATCGAATACGATCCGAACCGCAGCGCCCGCATCGCTCTCCTGCACTACGCGGACGGCGAGAAGCGCTACATCCTGGCCCCCGTCGGCCTGAACCAGGGCGACGTCATCACCGCCGGTGAAGGCGCCGACATCAAGCCGGGCAACGCCATGGCTCTGACCCAGGTCCCGACCGGTACCATCGTGCACAACATCGAGCTGTACCCCGGCAACGGCGGCCAGTTCTGCCGTGCCGCCGGCACCTATGCCCAGCTCATCGCCAAGGAAGGCAAGTACGCGCTGCTGCGCATGCCCTCCGGTGAGGTCCGCAAGGTCCTGGCCACCTGTTGCGCCACCATCGGCCAGGTAGGAAACATTCATCACGAGAACATCAAGATCGGTAAGGCCGGACGGAATCGTTGGCTTGGCCGTCGCCCGAAGGTCCGTGGTGTGGCAATGAACCCGATCGATCACCCGCTGGGTGGTGGTGAGGGCCGCAGTTCCGGTGGTCGCCATCCGGTGTCCCCGTGGGGTACCCCGGCCAAGGGCTACAAGACCCGGAACCGCAAGAAGGCTTCCTCGAAGCTCATCGTCAAACGCCGCGGCCAGAAGTAGGAGTATAACCAATGCCTAGATCTCTTAAAAAGGGTCCGTTCCTGGACGGTCACCTGATAAAGAAAATCCAAGTGGCCGCCGAGAATCAGGATCGCCGCGTGATCAAGACCTGGTCCCGCCGTTCCACGATCGTCCCCGAGATGGTCGGTATGACCTTCGCCGTCCACAATGGCCGGAAGTTCATCCCCGTGTTCGTGACCGAAAACATGGTTGGTCACAAGCTGGGTGAATTCTCCCCGACCCGCACCTACTTCGGCCACGTCGCCGACAAAAAGAAGTAGGGGGAGCACATTATGGAAGCCAAAGCAGTTGCCAAGTTCATCCGTGTGTCTCCGCGCAAGGCCCGCATCGTTGCCGAGAACATCAAGGGCAAGGGCGTCGAAGATGCCCTGAACATTCTTCGGTTCACTCCGAAGAAGTCCGCCGCTCTCATCAGCAAGGTGCTGTACTCCGCCGTTTCCAACGCGGAGCAGATGCCCGGCGTCGACGTCGACTCGCTGATCGTCGATTCCGTCGTGGTCAACGAAGGACCCACCTGGAAGCGTATCCAGCCGCGCGCCATGGGCCGCGCCTATCGCATCCGGAAGCGCACCAGCCACATCACCATCGTAGTCAAGGAACAGTAGTATGGGACAGAAAGTACATCCTTACGGTTTTCGTCTGGGGTATAACAAGAACTGGCTGTCCCGCTGGTACAGCAAGAAGGACTATCCTGCGTTCGTCTTCCAGGACGACCAGGTCCGTAAGTTCGTCAAGAAAAAGCTGTATCAGGCCGGCGTCTCCCGCATCGAGATCGAGCGGGCCGGCGGCAAGATTCGCCTGATCATCCACACCGCGCGTCCCGGTATCGTCATCGGCCGCAAGGGTGTAGAGATAGAGAAGCTGCGTGAGGAATTGCGCGGCAAGTTTCAAACCGAGTTCACCATTGAGGTCAACGAGATCCGTCGACCGGAGGTTGAAGCTCAGCTCGTAGCTGAGAACATCGCCCAGCAACTCGAACGTCGAATTGCCTTCCGCCGTGCCATGAAGCGTACGGTGGGCCTTGCCAGGAAATTCGGCGCCGAGGGTATCAAAGTCGCGTGCGCAGGCCGCCTTGCCGGCGCTGAAATCGCTCGCGGCGAATGGTACCGTGATGGCCGTGTGCCCCTGCACACCCTTCGTGCCGACATCGACTACGGTTTTGCCGAGGCTTCAACCACCTACGGCGTCATCGGAGTCAAGGTCTGGATCTTCAAGGGTGAGATTCTGGACAAAGAGGTACAACAGTAATGCTTGCTCCAAAAAGAGTTAAATTCAGAAAATGGCAGAAAGGCCGACTCAGAGGCAAGGCCCAACGGGGTAACATGGTGTCCTTCGGCGATATCGGGCTGAAGGCATTGGAGCACGGAAAGATCACCAACCAGCAGATTGAGTCCGCTCGTGTCGCCATCATGCGCCACATCAAGCGCGGCGGTAAGGTCTGGATACGCATCTTCCCTGATCACCCCACCACCTCCAAGCCCGCCGAAGTCCGGCAGGGCAAGGGTAAAGGCGCTCCCGACGGTTGGGTCGCGCCGGTGAAACCGGGCCGTATCATGTACGAAGTGAAGGGCGTTGACATCGAGCTTGCCAAGGAAGCCCTCAAGCGCGCTTCCTACAAGCTGCCGATCAAGACGGCCATCGTTGTGAAGGAGGGTCTGTAAGATGACTTCCAAGGAACTTCGTGAACTGGATGACGCCAAACTGGCAGAGAAGCTGAATGAGTCCCGCCACGAGCTGTTCACCATGCGTTTCAAGCATGCGACCGCTCAGCTGGAAAACACTCAGGCCCTCTCCGGCGTCAAGAAGACCATCGCCCGTATCCTGACTATTCAGCGGGAACGACAGGGAGCGTAAGAAATGGCTGAGTTCAAATACCAAGGCAACAAGCGCCTGCTCACCGGCCTGGTCGTTTCCGACAAGGCCGACAAGACCATCGTCGTCCGCGTCGAGACCCTGGTGAAGCATCCGCTGCTGAAGAAGTACATCCGCCGCCGCAAAAAGTTCATGGCCCATGATCCGGCCAACGACTGCGGTGTCGGCGATACGGTGCAGATTGTCGAGTCGAGGCCCATGTCCAAGCGCAAGCGCTGGCACCTGGTGAAGATCCTCGAAAAGGCCGTCTAGGGATTAGGAGGAAATCATATGATTCAGGTTGAATCCAATCTCGACGTGGCTGACAACTCCGGAGCCAAGAGGGTCGCTTGCATTAAGGTCCTCGGCGGTTCCAAGCGCCGTTACGCCAGCGTCGGAGATATTATCGTAGTGTCCGTCAAGGAGGCCATGCCCCATTCCAAGGTGAAGAAGGGCTCGGTCATGAAGGCGGTTGTCGTCCGCACCACGAAGGAGCTCGGTCGTCCCGACGGTTCCTTCATCAAGTTCGACAACAACTCCGCCGTGCTGCTCAACAACAACATGGAGCCTGTCGGGACCCGTATCTTCGGCCCCGTGGCTCGCGAGTTGCGCGCTGCCGGTTTCATGAAGATCGTTTCCCTCGCTCCCGAGGTTCTGTAAGGAAATGACGATGAAGACTAAAATTCGTAAAGACGACAAGGTCATGGTCATCGCCGGGAAGGACAAGGGAAAGGTCGGTAAGGTCTTGAAGATCCTCAAGAAGCAGGACAAGGTCCTGGTCGAGAAGGTCAATATGGTCCAGCGCCATACCAAGGCCAACCCGTATGCCCAGCAGCCCGGCGGCATTATCGAGAAGGAAGCCCCTATCCATGTATCCAATGTGGCTATTGTGTGCGACGCCTGCACCAAGCCCACGCGGGTAGGGTACAAGAAGACTGAAGACGGCAAGAAGGTGCGCTTCTGCAAGAAGTGCAACGAGACCTTCAAATAGGTATCAGTATGACACGTCTCGAAAAGTTGTATAACGAAAAGGTCGTCCCCGAGCTCCAGAAGGAGTACGGTTACACCTCGTCCATGGAGATCCCCAGAATGGTGAAGATCTCCCTGAACATCGGTCTCGGTGCCGCTAGCCAGAACAGCAAGCTCATTGATGCCGCCGTCGAGGAACTGACCGCCATCGCCGGCCAGAAGGCCGTGGTCACCCTGGCCAAGAAGTCCATCGCCCAGTTCAAGCTGCGCGAGGGCATGCCGGTCGGTTGCCGCGTCACCCTGCGCGACGATGCCATGTGGGACTTTTATGACAAGCTCGTGAGCTTCGCACTGCCTCGGGTCCGCGACTTCCGCGGCATCCCCGACCGCGGTTTCGACGGCCGCGGCAACTTCACCCTTGGCATCAAGGAACACACAATCTTCCCCGAGCTCGAGATCGACCGGGTGGAGTTGGTGAAGGGCATGAACGTGACCGTGACGACCACGGCCAAGACCGACAAGGAAGGCAAGACCCTTCTTGACCTCCTTGGCATGCCCTTTAAAAAGTAGGAGGACGGAAAGTGGCCAAAACAAGCTTACGCGTTAAGGCAAGCCGCAAACCCAAGTTCAAGGTCCGCGCTTACAATCGGTGCCCGATTTGTGGCCGTCCTCGGGCTTTTCTGAGGCGGTACGGAATCTGCCGTATCTGCTTCCGTAACAAGGCTCTCGCCGGCGAACTGCCCGGCGTCCGCAAGGCGAGCTGGTAATTAAGGAGAAATGAAATGGCTGTTGTTGATCCTGTAGCCGACATGTTGACCCGCATCCGGAATGCGTACGGCGCCTATCATACCGCTGTCGCTGTCCCGACTTCGAAGATGAAGTCTTCCATCGCGGGTATCCTGAAGGAAGAAGGTTATATCGCCGACTACGCTGTCGAGGACAGGGACATCAGTATTACGCTCAAGTACGCTGACGGCAAACCGCTCATTACTGGCCTGAAGAAGGTCAGCAAGCCCGGTCGCCGCGTGTACGTTGGTGCTTCTGATATCCCCCGTGTCCAGAACGGCATCGGTATTTGTATCGTGTCCACCTCCAAAGGGCTGCTTGAAGGCGCCAAGGCCAAAGAGGCCAACGTCGGCGGCGAGCTGCTCTGCGAAATCTGGTAAAGAGGTTCCGTTATGTCTCGTATAGGAAAGAATCCCATCGACATCCCCTCGGGTGTCGAGGTGTCAGTCGGAGCCTCCGAAATCCAGGTCAAGGGTCCCAAGGGCTCCTTGGCTACCCCGGTCGATCCGACCGTGGAGTACAAGATCGAGGATGGCAAGGTGTATGTCTCCCGCGTCGATGATTCCCGCCAGGCGCGCGGTCAGCACGGTCTTCGTAGGACCCTGCTCGCCAACTGCGTGGACGGCGTGACCAAGGGCTTTACCAAGACCCTGGAAGTCATCGGCGTCGGATACAAAGTGTCCGTGCAGGGCAAGAAAGTCGTTCTGGCCGTCGGGTATTCCCACCCGGTCGAGTTCGACCTGCCCGCCGGTCTGGAGGCCAAGGTGGAAGGCGCCAAGCTGACCATCGAGGGCATCGACAAGCAGCTTGTCGGTGAAATTGCGGCCCAGATCCGTCGTGTGCGTCCGCCCGAACCCTACAAGGGCAAGGGCATCAAGTACCTCGACGAGATTATCCGCCGCAAGGCCGGTAAGTCCGGTTCCAAGTAGGGGGAATAAGTCATGAAAAGCAAGAATGCACAGAGGCTTCGTCGCAAGCCCCGCATCAGAAAGAAGATCTCCGGTACCGAAGCCCGGCCCCGCCTGGTCGTCTATCGCTCCAACCAGCATCTCTATGCCCAGTTGGTCGACGACGTGAACGGCGTGACCCTGGCCTCCGCCAGCACCCAGGTGCTGAACAAGGACGGCGAGTCGCTCAAGGCCAACAAGGATTCCGCCGCCAAGGTGGGCAAGGCTATCGCCTCCGCCGCCCTGGCCAAGCAGATCGAGGCCTGTGTCTTCGACCGGAACGGATATATCTATCACGGCAAGATCAAAGCCCTTGCCGACGGCGCCCGTGAAGGCGGGCTGAAATTCTAGTCACCAGGAAAGTAAAATGGAACAGAATGAAAGTGGATTGATTGAAAAAATCGTCTACCTCAATCGCGTCGCCAAGGTTGTCAAGGGTGGCCGCCGTTTCAGCTTTAGCTGCCTGGTGGTCGTCGGTGATGGTGAAGGGGGAGTCGGTTACGGCCTGGGTAAGGCCAACGAAGTGCCGGAGGCCATTCGCAAGGCGAGTGAGCGGGCCAAGAAGAACATGATCAATGTTCCTCTGCTGGACGGCACCCTCCCGTATGAGGTTCTGGGACGCTACGGCGCGGGCCGCGTCATGCTCAAGCCCGCCAGCCGAGGCACCGGCATCATCGCCGGTGGTCCCGTCCGTGCGATCATGGAGGCCGTGGGCGTCAATGACATCCTGACCAAGGCCATCGGCACCAACAACCCGCACAACGTGTTGCGTGCCACCATGGCCGGATTGGAGTCCCTGCGAAGCGCTGAAGAGGTTTCGGCCCTGCGCGGCGTGTCGATCTCCACTCCCAGAAAGTAGAAGGATATCGCCGTGATTAAAGTCAAACAGATCAAAAGCAAGATCTCCTGCAAGCCTGAACAGGTCAAGACCCTGGAAGCCCTGGGTCTGCGCAGGATCAATCAGGTCAAAGAGCACGATGACAATCCCGTCATCCGCGGAATGATCTACAAGGTCAGACACCTGGTGGAGGTTATCGAATCATGAGACTTCATGAACTCTACGCCTTCCCGGAAGAATATAAGAACCGCAAGCGCATAGGCCGCGGCTCCGGCTCCGGATGGGGCAAGACCGCCGCCAAGGGCCACAAGGGCCAGAACGCCCGTGCCGGCGGCGGTGTCCGCCCCGGTTTCGAAGGCGGCCAGATGCCTCTGGCCCGCCGTCTGCCCAAGCGCGGATTCAAGAATCCCTTCCGTGAAGAATACGTTGCCGTGAACGTGGGCCGTCTGATTGCCCAGTTCGAAGGCAAGGACGAGATCACCCTGGCCGACATGTACGAGCGCGGCGTCGTGAAGAACGGCGCCCCGGTCAAAGTGCTCGGCACCGGTGACGTCGACAAGGCCGTGACCATCGAAGCCCATCGCTTCAGCGCGTCCGCTGCCGACAAGATTGCCAAGGCCGGCGGTACCGCCAAGGCCATTGAGGCGTAAACTCACTATTGATCCGGAAGGGTACTTAGACGATGTCAGGAGTTGATAATATTGCCCGGTTGCCGGAGCTGCGTAAAAAGCTGCTCTGGACGTTCGCACTGCTCGCTGTCTACCGGTTGGGCATACACATCCCTATTCCCGGCGTCGATAGTGCCGCGCTTTCCGAGTTCTTCGCTCAGGCGCAGAACACCCTCTTCGGCGTGTTCGACATGTTCTCCGGCGGTGGACTGAAACGTATGTCCATCTTTGCCCTGGGTATCATGCCGTACATCTCGGCCTCGATTATCCTTCAACTTCTGACCGTGGTCAGCCCCGAGCTGAAGCGGCTCCAGAAGGAGGAAGGCGAGGCCGGCCGAAAGAAGATAACCCAGTACACCCGGTACGGCACGGTGCTCATCACCGTGGTCCAGGGTTTCGCCATCGCTACCGGACTGGAGTCCATGAGTTCGCCCACGGGCGCGCCCATGGTTCTCTATTCCGGCATCGGCTTCAAGCTGATGACGATCCTGACCCTGACCGCAGGCACCGTGTTCCTGATGTGGCTGGGTGAGCAGATGACCGAAAAAGGCATCGGCAACGGCATCTCGCTGATCATCTACGCGGGTATCGTCGCAGGCCTCCCGGCCGCGCTGATCAATACCCTGCAGCTGATGACCGTGGGTGAGATCACCTTGTTCATTCTGCTCATCCTGCTGGTCGTGATGGTGGCCACCCTGGCCTTCATCGTGTTCATGGAGCGCGGACAGCGTCGTATTCCCATTCACTATGCCAAACGTCAGCAGGGGCGCCGCATGTTCGGCGGGCAGACCACGCATCTGCCGCTGAAGATCAACACCGCCGGTGTTATTCCGCCGATCTTTGCGTCCTCCATCCTGATGTTCCCTGCAACGCTTGCCCAGTTCTCGAGCAACAAGTTCCTGCAGGACTTCTCGTCCTACTTCCGGCCCGATACGATCCTGTACAACATCCTGTACATCGGGATCATCATCTTCTTCTGCTATTTCTATACGGCGATCATGTTCGATCCCAAGGGAATCGCGGAGAACATCCAGAAGCAGGGCGGCTTCATCCCGGGCATCCGCCCGGGCAACCGCACCCGCGAGTACATCGACAAGGTTCTTGCCCGCATCACCCTGTGGGGCGCCTTCTATGTCTCGGCGGTCTGCGTGCTGCCCATGTTCCTGATCAGCAAATTCGGCGTCCCGTTCTATTTCGGCGGCACCTCCCTGCTGATCGTGGTCGGCGTGGCCATGGACTTCATGGGCCAGATCGAGTCCTACATGATCTCCCGCCAGTACGAGGGATTGATGGGGAAAGGCAATAAACTCAAAGGCAGGCGCTAGTCTTGAAAAAGTTTCGAGGCGTCTTCCTCAAGAACGATAAAGAGATTGGCCTCATGCGTGAGGCCAATCGTATTGTTTCCAGAATTCTCGATGAACTGGGTGAAAACGTCAGACCTGGCGTGTCCACCATGTACTTCGAGGACATCTGCCGCGCACGCTGCGACGAGTACGGCGTAAGGCCGAACTTCCTGGGATACCAGGGGTTCCCCTTCGCCCTGTGTTGCTCGGTCAACGAGGAGATCGTGCACGGCTTTCCCTCCAAGGAGCGTATCCTTGAAGAGGGCGACATCGTCAGCTTTGACATGGGTGTCGAATACAAGGGATTCCACGGGGACTCCGCCCGCACCTTCGGGGTGGGCAAAGTTTCCGACGAAGCGCAGAAACTCATGGATGTAACCCGCGAGTCTCTGTATATAGGGATCGAACAGGCCCGGCCCGGAAACAATCTGTATGATATCTCCGCGGCAATCCAGTCATACGTGGAAGGGTTCGGCCTGGGCATCGTCCGTCGTTTTGTAGGTCATGGGATCGGCAGTCATCTTCATGAGAAGCCCGAAATCCCGAACTTCGTGCCCAGGGGGCTGTCCGGCGTTCCTCTCAAAGCCGGAATGGTCCTTGCCATTGAGCCGATGGTCACACTGGGAACACACGAGGTCGAGGTTCTGGACGACAACTGGACTGCGGTTACCAAGGACGGTTCACTGTCCGCTCACTTCGAGCACTCCGTGGCCGTGACCTCCGACGGACCGAGAATATTGAGCCTGTCCGACTAGCTTCTTCGGGGGCTGGAAATTCGGGCTTGCTCTTTGTTCAAAAAGGCTGTATAAAACGCAGCTTCGTTAAAAAGGCCACCCCCTGAAAGGGGGGTATGGGCATTATTGTTATTTAGACATTGGAGATGGTCATGAAAGTCAGACCTTCTGTGAAGAAAATGTGTTCCAAGTGCAAAGTAATTCGGCGCAACGGTGTGCTGCGGGTGATCTGCGAGAATCCCCGGCATAAGCAGCGTCAAGGATAGAGGGTAAAAACTATGGCACGTATTGCTGGCGTTGATCTGCCGAGGAACAAGCGCGTCGATATCGCGTTGACCTACATTTACGGCATCGGCCGGACCATGGCCCTGCAGATTCTCGATACCACCGGGATCGACTGGAAGACCAACAGTGACGAGCTCACTGCCGAAGACGTCAACCAGATCCGCGTGGAGATCGAAAATAACTACAAGGTTGAGGGCGATCTCCGCCGTGAGATCACCACCAACATCAAACGCCTGATGGATATCGGCTGCTATCGCGGCCTGCGCCATCGTCGCGGCCTGCCCGTTCGCGGTCAGAAGTCCAAGACCAACGCCCGTACCCGCAAGGGCCCGCGCCGTTCCGTCATGGGCCGCAAGAAGAAATAGCTCGACAAGAGACTATCGCCTGCGTGCCCGTGCGTGCGCTCGCGTCTTATAAGACTTTTATTCAACGGAGATTAAGGCAATGGCTAAACCCCGTCGCTCTGGGAAGAAAAAAGAGAAGAAGAATATTCCCGTCGGTATTGCCCACGTCAAGGCCACGTTCAACAACACGATCGTGACCTTCACCGACGTCAAGGGCAATGTCGTCAGCTGGGCTTCCGCCGGTGCTCATTTCAAGGGTTCCCGCAAGTCCACTCCTTTCGCGGCCCAGATGGCTGCCGAAGCTGCCGCCAAGCGCGCCCAGGATTCCGGCATGCGCACCGTGGGCATTTACGTCAAGGGCCCCGGCTCCGGCCGTGAGGCCGCCATGCGCGCCATCAACAATGTTGGCTTCAAGGTGACCTTCATTCGGGACATCACCCCGATCCCCCACAATGGTTGCCGTCCGCCCAAACGCCGCCGGGTCTAATTAAGGAGAAGAATCGTGGCAAGATATACTCAAGCTAAATGCAAGCTGTGCCGCCGCGAGGGAGAGAAACTCTTCCTCAAGGGTGATCGCTGCTACACCGATAAGTGCGCCTACGAGAAGCGGCCGTACCCCCCGGGACACGCCGGCCGCATGCGCCACAAGATGTCCGACTACGCCATCCAGCTTCGCGAGAAGCAGAAGGTCCGCCGCATGTACGGCGTCCTGGAAGGGCAGTTCCGTATGTACTACAAGCGTGCCGAGGGCATGAAGGGCGTGGCGGGCCACAACCTGCTGTTCCTGTTGGAGCGCCGTCTCGACAACGTTATCTATCGTCTTGGCTTCGCCAACTCCCGCGACCAGGCTCGCCAGTTGGTTCGTCACGGCATCTTCAAGCTCAACGGCCGCCGCGTGAGCATTCCGTCCATGCAGGTCAAGGCCGCGGATGTCATCGAGGTTCGTGAGGAAGCCCGCAAGATCCCCGTGATCAACGAGGCCCAGGAAGTCATCGCCCGCCGCGGCTGCCCCGAGTGGCTCGAATCCGACGGCGCCAACTTCAAGGGCACGGTTAAGGCCATGCCGAGCCGGGAAGATATCCAGTTCCCGATCAACGAGCAGCTGATTGTCGAACTGTACTCCAAGTAAATAGGGGACTCCATGCTTATTGAGAACGGCGACAAACTCATCAATACCCGCAATTGGAGCGAACTGGTCAAGCCCGAGGCACTCGTGCGTGATTCCAAGTCCTCCAGGATGTATGGTAAATTCATCTGCGAACCTCTGGAGCGCGGCTACGCCACCACCATCGGCAACGCCATGCGTCGGGTTCTCCTCTCCTCCATGCAGGGCTGCGCCATCGTCAGCGCGACCATCGAGGGAGTGCAGCATGAATTCACCACGCTGCCCGGGGTTCTTGAGGACATGACCGAGGTAGTGCTGAACCTGAAGCAGGTTCGCATCGCCATGACCACGGACGAGCCTCAGCGCTTGGTCCTCGAAGCCAACAAGAAGGGGCAGGTCACGGCCGGCATGATCCAGGAAAACCAGAATGTCACCATTCTGAACAAGGATCAGCTCATTGCCACGCTGACTGAAAACCGCTCCCTGAAGATGGAATTGGAAGTCCGCATGGGCAAGGGCTACGTCCCGGCCGACATGCACGAAGGGCTGTCCGATGAAATCGGCTCCATGGTCCTCGACGCCAGCTACTCCCCCGTCAAGAAGGTCGCATACTCCGTCGAACAGGCGCGTGTCGGCCAGATGACGAACTATGACAAACTCATCCTGGAAGTGTGGACCGACGGTTCCGTCACTCCCGAGGATGCCTGTGCATACAGTGCCAAGATCCTCAAGGACCAGCTTTCGGTGTTCATCAACTTCGACGAATCCTCCTCCGAGACGCATGAGGAAGAGGACGATTCCATCGATCTGAACCCGAACCTCTTCAAGTCCATTGACGAGCTCGAACTCTCGGTTCGCGCCACCAACTGCTTGAAGGCCGCCAACATCCAGCTGGTGGGCGAATTGGTTCAGCGTACCGAGCAGACCATGCTCAAGACCAAGAACTTCGGCCGCAAGTCTCTGGACGAAATCCGTCGGGTTCTGGACAGCATGACGCTGAAGTTCGGCATGAACGTCGAGGATTTTGACAAGAAATACCAGGAATGGTTGAAGAGGAAAGAGAAAAATGAGGCATAGAAAGTCCGGCCGCAAACTGAATCGGTCCAATACGCACCGTGCCGCCATGTTCAAGAACATGGCCCGCGCCCTCCTGACCTACGAGCAGATCCGCACCACCGAAGCCAAGGCCAAGGAACTTCGTCGCATCGTCGACAAGCTCATCACCCTGGCGATCCGCAACGACCTGCATTCCCGCCGTCAGGCGTACAAGGTCCTCGGCAGCCACCAGATGGTTCAGCGTCTCTTCGACGAGATCGGCCCCCGTTTCGCGGAAGCCGGTGGCGGGTACACCCGCATCGTCAAGATGTCCCAGCCGCGCAAGGGCGACTGCGCCCCCATGGTCATCATCGAGCTGACCAAGAAGGGCGGTGAGGCGACCACCGAGGCTCCGGCCAAGGAAGAGCCCAAGAAGGCCCCGGCCAAGAAAGCCGAGAAGCCCGCCGAGAAGAAGGAAGAGCCCAAGGAAGATACCGAGGCAAAAGCCGAGGAAACTCCCGAAGCCGCCGAAAAGGCCGACGAAGAATAATGAAGAAAAGGGCAGGCCTTGGGCCTGCCCTTTTTTTGACTTCAACTATAGATTTTATCAATTTTAAGGATAGGTTGCATGGACATCAGAAAGCTTGAAGCGTTTTGCAAGGTCTATGAATTGCAAAGTTTTTCCCGAGCCGGAGAGGCCATGTTCCTGTCCCAGCCCACCATCAGTTCGCACGTGGCCAATCTCGAGGACGAGTTGGGCGTCAAACTGTTCGACCGCCTCGGGCGCAAGATCATGCCCACCCAGGCCGGCGACGTGCTCTATGAGAGCATGGTGACCATTTTCAGGAACTTGGACCGGGCCAAGGCGGCCATCGAGGTCCTGCGCGACCGGGTCGTCGGCGAGTTGCAGGTGGGGTGCAGCACCATCCCGTCCCACAGCATCCTGCCGGAACTGCTCAAGTCCTTTTCCGCCAAGTATCCCGAGGTGTCGTTCATCGTCCACACCGGCGATTCGTCCGAGGTCATCAAAAAGGTGGCTTCCGGCGACTGGCCCGTGGGCATCGTGGGCAAGCGCCCCGAGGAAGAGGAACTGGTTGCCAAGCTCCTGGCCCACGACGAGACCATCCTGGTGGCCTCGCCCAACGCGTCCTGGCTGCCCGCAGTGGACGAACCGTCCATGGACGACCTCGTGAAGCTGCCGTGGATCATGCGGGTGCAGGGATCGGCCACGCGGATGGTCCTGGAAAACGCCCTGAACAAGGCGGGCTACTCCCTGCAGAACCTGAACATCCGCTGCAAGGTGGAAGGGACCTGCGAGAGCCTGGCCCACGCGGTGCACGGGGTGGGGTTGTGCTTCACCTCCAAGCTGGCCGCCCAGTCGTTGCTGGACAGCGGCGAGGTGGTGCGCATCAGGGTTCCGGCCCTGGAAGGGCGCAGGGAATTCTACCTCATCCACCACGGCGGGCGGTACATGTTCCCGGCGCTCAAGGCCTTCGTGGAATTCCACGGATAGGGCGGATCAGGGCAGGAAGACCAGCTCCGGGGCCGTGTCGATGATCCCGGTCTCCATCAGGCTTTCGTAGAAGGCCCGCATCCCCTTTTGCTCCTCGGGCCCGAGGTCGTAGACCAGGCCGTCGAAGTAGGAGCACATCTCCTCGTCGTTCAGGCAGCTTTCCTCGGCCGCCATGACGCAGACGTCGCCGATGTTTTCGGCGCCCCATTTCTTGCCCGCGAGCAGCAGTCGTGCGGCCTGTTCCACCTTTGCCCTGTCCTGTTTCCAGCTCTCGCGCCGGACGATCCAGACGCCGAAGATGAACGGCAGGCCGGTCAGCTCGCGCCAGGCTTCGCCCAGGTCGATGCGGTACGGGTAGTCCGGGTGGTAGCGCAGGTTCAGGGCCTCGTCGCCGATGCACAGGATGGCCTGGGGCCGTTCCCCGGTGCCGAGCACGTCGGTGGCGCTGCCGGTGGTGAACACGGTCCTGATGTTCCACAGCTTGGCCTGGAGCACGCGGAGCAGCGCGGCGGAGGTGTGGGTCTGGGCGCTGACCAGAATGGTCCGGCCGTCCAGTTCCTCCACCGGTCGGCGGCTGAGCAGCAGCACCGACTGCACCGGCCCCCGGCTGCCGATGGCGATGTCCGGGATGAGGTAGTACTTGTCCGCGTGGCGCGCGTACTCCACGCTGGAGCAGGCGGACACGTCGAGCTTGCCCGCGTCCATGAGCTTGTTCAGCTCGGCTGGCGGGCCCGAGGTAACCTCGCAGTCCATGGGCAGGATGCCGGTTTCCAGGGGATGGTATATGGGCAGGACGTTGAGATAGCCGATTCTTCCGAGGCGGACGGGCATTATTTGGCCTCCATCAGGGTGTAGTCCATGGTGCGCTGGCGGGGTGTGAATCCGGCCCCTTCGACCAGCCGGTTGATTTCCTCGCGGGACAGGCTGAAGGACACGCCAGCGGCCTTGACCACGTTCTCCTCGATCATGGTCGAGCCGAAGTCGTTGCCGCCGAAATAGAGGGCCAACTGCGCGATCTTGGGCCCCATGGTCACCCAGGAGACCTGGACGTTGTCCACGTTGTCCAGGACGATGCGGGACACGGCCAGGGTGCGCAGGTACTCCACGCTGGTCAGCTTGCGGCAGTGGAGCAGGGCCGTGTGGTCGGGCTGAAAGGTCCAGGGGATGAAGGCGGTGAACCCGCCGGTGCGGTCCTGGACCTCGCGCACGCGGAAGAGGTGTTCCAGCCGCTGGGCCGGTGTCTCGAGGTGGCCGAACATCATGGTCGTGGTGGTGCGCAGCCCCTGTTTGTGGGCCTCCTCCATGACGCCGAGCCACTGGTCGGACGGGCACTTGTTCGGGGCCACCCGGGAGCGGACCTCGTCCACCAGGATCTCGGCCCCACCGCCGGGGATGGAGTCCAGCCCGGCCTGGCGCAGCCGCCGG
This sequence comes from Pseudodesulfovibrio karagichevae, assembly GCF_041414475.1. Classification (NCBI taxonomy): domain Bacteria; kingdom Pseudomonadati; phylum Thermodesulfobacteriota; class Desulfovibrionia; order Desulfovibrionales; family Desulfovibrionaceae; genus Pseudodesulfovibrio; species Pseudodesulfovibrio karagichevae. The sequence goes on along the minus strand of NZ_JBGLYH010000042.1, from coordinate 572 downwards.
ACGACCTCGGCCACGGGGATGCCTTCCTTGTTGCTCCAGAAGACCACTTCGGGCGGGGAGAAGGCGTGGATGTGCACCGGATGGTTCTTTTTGATCCACCGGAGCATGTCCTCGTACCAGGTCAGGGGCAGGTCCGGATGGTGCCCGCCCTGCATGAGGATCTGGGTGCCGCCCAGTTCCTTGGTCTCGTCGATCTTGCACCCGATCTCCTCGAAGGAGAGCACATAGGCGTCCTTGTCGCCGGGCTCGCGGAAAAACGCGCAGAACTTGCAGCAGCAGACGCAGACGTTGGAATAGTTGATGTTCCGGTCCACCACGTAGGTGACCACCGGCTCGGGATGCTTGCGCAGCCGCACATGGTGGGCCAGCCAGCCGAGGTCGTAGAAATCCGCCTCGGCATACAGCCGCTCGGCCTCGTCGAACCCGATGCGCTCCCCGCCCAAAACCTTATCGTAAATTTTCTCAAGTTCGCTCATAACTATCTCTCTTGCTCAATCTTCACGCTACCCACCCCCGCGAAGCGGCCCCAAAAAGTTTAGGAGGGAAAGGGGGATGGGGGTCCGGGGGAAGGG
>NZ_JBGLYH010000041.1:0-38265 GCF_041414475.1 Pseudodesulfovibrio karagichevae | reverse complement strand
GGCCCATCCGGAGGATCATCTGCGTGGGCCAGGGCACGGCCGCCGTGGCCGCCATGGCCGTGGCCCGGCTCCTGCGCCGCACCCTGGCCGACACCGGCATGTCCATCGAGTCCTACACCGGCTCGGAGCTCATCGGCTTCATGGGCGACGAGCGCATGGACGACGTGTTCCTGATCCCGGTGTCGCAGTCGGGCACGACCACGGACACGAACCGGGTGGTGGACCTGTGCCGCGACCGGGGCGCGTGGGTCAACTGCATCGTCAACCGGCGCAACTCGCCCCTGGTCCAGAAGTCGGACTCGCACATCTACACCAGCAACGGCCGCGACGTGGAGATGGCCGTGGCCTCGACCAAGGCGTTCTACTCCCAGATCGCGGCGGGCAAGCTGCTCTCGCTGTGGCTGGCGGACGTCCTCGGCACCCTGGACAAGGCCGCGATCTTCCAGGAGATCACCGCCCTGGAAGGACTGCCCGGCAAGATCGACAAGGTCCTGGAAAACAAGGAATCCATCGCGGAAGTCGCCCGCAAGTACGCGCCCGTGCACCGTTACTGGGCGCTCGTCGGCAACGGCGCCAACTGCGTCGCGGCCCAGGAAGTGCGCATCAAGCTGTCGGAATTATGCTACAAATCCATTCCGTGCGACGTCACGGAGGACAAGAAGCACATCGACCTGTCCACCGAGCCCCTGACCCTGGTCATGGCCTCGGACCTGCCCGAGATGGTCGTCACGGACACGGTCAAGGAGACCACGATCTTCAAGGCCCACAACGGTTCGCCCATCGTGTTCTGCGCCGAGGACGAGGACCGCTTCGACCGCGTGGCCGAGGCCACGGTCAAGGTCCCCCGCGCCGGCGGCGGCCTCAATTTCGTGCTCGAGACCGTGGCCGGGCACTGGTGGGGCGTGTCCGCGGCCAAGGCCATCGACGGCCACGCCGAGCCGTTCCGCAAGGCGCGGGTGCTCATCGGCGAGATGCTCGAGGACACGGCCACCTTCGACCGCGAAAAGCTGCTCGTCGCCCTGAACGAGTGCAACGAGCGCATCGCCTCGGGCGCGACCGACTCGGCCCTGCCCGCCCGGGTGGCCGCCGCACTGGCCAACTACATGCTCTGGCTGGTCAACCAGTCCCGGGCCATCCAGGCCACCGAGGCCCGCCTGGCCGACATCCTGACCATCCTCAACAAGGCCATCGAAGAGATGACCCGCCCCATCGACACCATCCGCCACCAGGCCAAAACCGTCACCGTCGGCATCAGCAGGCCGCAGGGGTAGGGCGGCGCAGGATAACGGAACACGCAACGGTCGGGACCCGGAGGACAAGTGACAGTTTCCAAATGGCTTGAAGCAAACAAATGGTACGTTGCCGCGTACATAGTGACCATCGGCCTGGTCTACCACAAGATCATCGCCGCCATGGTCTCGGACTGGGCGCGGGACGACAACTATTCCCACGGCTTTCTGGTCCCGCTGGTCTCCGCCTATTTTCTGTGGGCCAACCGGAAGAACATCCTCCAGGCCGAGATCAAACCGGCCGGCTGGGGGCTCTGGATCGTGCTCCTGGGCGTGGCGCAGCTGGTCGTGGGTTCCCTGGCCACGGAGTATTTCACCATGCGGACCTCGATGATCGTCATCACCGGGGGGGCGATCATCTACGTCATGGGCTGGGAGCCGTACAAGCGGATGCAGCTCCCCCTGCTGTATCTCCTGCTGATGGTGCCGATCCCGGTGATCATCTACGACTCCATGACCATGCCGCTCAAGCTCTTCGTGGCCAAGGTCTCGGTCAAGGGACTGGTCGCCTTCGGCTATCCGGTCCTGCGCGAGGGCAACATCATCATGCTGCCCAACATCACCCTGGAAGTGGCGGACGCCTGCAGCGGATTGCGCTCGCTCATGTCCCTGGTCGCGCTGAGCGTGGCCTTCGCCTTCCTGACCCAGCGCGGCGTGTGGAAGAAGTGGGTGCTCATCGTTTCGGCCTTGCCCGTGGCCGTGATCACCAACATCATGCGGGTCTTCGTGACCGGCATCCTGGCCAAGCATTACGGGAAAGTGGCGGCGGAAGGATTTTTCCACGAGTTCGCCGGGTTCATGGTCTTTTTCGTGGCCATGGTCATCATGGCCCTGATCGGCTGGGCCTTGAAACTGGGGGAGAAGCGCCATGAATCGTAAGTTCGTCCTCGTCTTGGCCCTGCTGCTCGCCGCCGGGGCCTACATCCATCTGGTCGAGCCGAGGCCCATACTCCTGGATCGGCCCCTGGCCGAGTTCCCCGTGACGGTGGGCGAGTGGCGCATGGTCCGCGAGGACGTCTTCTCCCCGGAGATCATGGCCATCCTGCGGCCCACGGACTACATGTCCCGCGACTACGTGGACGGCAAGGGCAACCGGGTGACCCTGTACATCGGCTACCACGGCGGCAGACAGGGCGACGGCGGCATCCATTCCCCGCGCAACTGCCTGCCCAGCGCGGGCTGGTTCACCAGGTCCACCGAACTCGTCCCGGTCCGCCTCGACGACGGCAGGGACATCGAGATCGTGGACACGGTCATGAGCAAGGACGCCTATACGGTCTCCTTCTATTACTGGTACCAGGTCAGGGGAAGGCTCCTCACCAGCGAGTACGCCCTCAAGCTGTCCGAGATGCTGAATTCCCTGAGTTCCAGGCGCAAGGACGCGGCCTTCATCCGCATCTCCATGCCCATCGCCGATGCAAAGCAAGGCCACGAGCCCGTGCTCGACCGTTTCGTCGCGGATTTCTATCCCCTCATTCATCGGTTCCTGCCGAAGTGATGGGGAATGGCCTTGCCTTGCCGGAGTGCGGTAGCCGAATGCCGATGTATTGATTCGGCGGGATGGCCTGTCGTTCGGCCTGCAGGTGCGTTGGCGGAGCAACAAAATGCCCCAAAACGAACCGAGCGGATTTCGAAGCCCAATGCCGGTTGCATCGCTGGAAACGGTATGAACAGTGTTTTTTTATAATTATTTTTGTTTTTATGAAATAGCGCTTGACTTCGAATCGCAAAAGTTGGATAAACGCACCTTGCACCAGCCGCACCCGTGAAGGCGCGGTCAAATTGTGGCCAGCGCTGGTTTTAAGTCTACAAGTCTATCGAGGAGCCGTGTACGCATCTTGTACGCGGCTCCCTTTTTACGGCGCACGGGCGCCATACATTATCACTCTTTTGGAGAATTTGGATGTCTAAGAAACTTTATGTCGGCAATCTGTCCTGGTCCTCTACTGAAGCCGAAGTGCGCACCGCGTTCGAAGCTTTTGGTCAAGTCACTTCCGTCAAGCTGGTCGAAGACCGCGAAACCGGCCGCCCGCGTGGCTTCGGTTTTGTCGAGATGGACGATGCCGGCGCTCGTGAAGCTATCGCAGCTCTCGACGGCAAGGACTTCGGTGGCCGCAATCTGAAGGTCAACGAAGCCAAGCCCCGCGAAGAACGCCCCCGCTGGTAGTTCGCGGATTACGCCCTGAACGGCATGAGCGCCTGTTCTCCTTTGGAGGACAGGCGCTTTTTCGTCGCTGCCCGCAACCGCCGTACGGACAATTGCCCGGGGCTCAAGCGCGGCCTCGGTGGCCGATCCGGCAACAAAAAAGCCACCGGCAGGGGTGGCTTTGGGTAAGGGTCGAAATGCGCTCGAGCTATCCTCCGAACCAACCGGGCGCAATGACTTCAAGGGCCTTGGTGTAATGTACCCGAAGGTCTTCAAGCTTGCCGCCGACGATCTTCTCCTGGTCGCTCAAGCTGCTCGGGCAGGTGCCCTGCATCTGCGCGGCGACGGCTTCGATTTCCTTTACCGTCGACTTGATCAGGTTGATCTCATCGGCAAGGTCGCCGCTCTTTTCGGATGCCAGGACATCATAGAGGCGAGCCTTCCATGTGTTGAGCTCCATTTCCAGTCCCTTGCAATAGTGGGCCACAGCCTCCTGCTTGCCCGCGTCCGTCGGGCAGCCGTCTATCCCCATGCAACTGGGGCACGGTCCGGGGTAATCCATATTCGGCATAGTGTGTCTCCGTAGGGTTGAGGGTTTAGTTCCTGCCATTATACCACACCGACGTTCATCCGGGGGTTATAATCTTGAAAAAAAGAAAAGCCCGGGGGGCCGGGCTCAATGAAGAGCATTGGCCGAAGCGTACAGGAGCCTGGCGTGAGTGCCTCGCGATTGGCCTATCGCCTCGTTGTCGTTGATGATTTTTTTCACCGTTCGTGCCGTCGCGGCCGGATGACCCAAAAACGTCCGCTTTTCCAGGGCGATTCGGAATTCAGGATGAAAACCATAAGGGCGGAATGTATGGGATGCCCTCATGGACGGTGGCGCCGATAAGGAGGCCATGATAGAGAGTGTGCCGATTCGTTGGGCGCAGCCCTTATCCAGGTGAAGAGATAATCACTCATGTATTAAGAAAACAGGAATAACAGCTTGAATGACAAACACATCCAGCGCATCTCGCAAGAACTGGCGCTCTCCGGCAAGCATGTAAAAGCCGTGGCCTCTCTCCTCGACGAAGGGGCCACGGTTCCTTTCATCGCCCGCTATCGCAAGGAGGCCACAGGCAGCATGGACGAAGTGGCCGTCGGCAAGGTCCGTGACCGGCTCGCCGAGTTGTCCGAACTGGACAAGCGCCGCGACGCCATTCTTTCCTCCTTGGCCGAACGGGATATTCTCACCGACGAGCTCAAGATCGCCATCGAGAACGCCAAGGACAAGACCATCCTTGAGGACATCTACCTCCCGTACCGCCCCAAACGCCAGACACGCGCGAGCATCGCCAAGGAACGCGGCCTGGCTCCTCTGGCGGAGTTGCTCTTCAAGCAGTCGGGCGTCGATCCCCAATCGGAGGCGAAGCGCTTTGTCGACGCCGACAAGGGGGTGCCCGACGTCGAGGCCGCTCTTGCCGGCGCACGGGACATCATCGCGGAAGATGTGAGCGAGCAATCCAGAATACGCGGAGCCCTCCGCGTCCTGTTCGTGAAGCGCGGCCGTTTCCAATCCAAGGTCGTCAAGAAGATGATGGAGGAAGGGCAGAAATTCCGGGACTGGTTCGAGTGGGACGAGCCGCTAGTGCGTGTTCCGGGACATCGGGCCTTGGCCATGTTCAGAGGAGAGAAGGAAAAGGTTCTCCGGCTCTCCGTGCGACCGGCGGATGAGGAAGGCGTGGCCCTGCTGATTCGTGAACTGGTCCACGGTTCCGGCCCTGATGCCCGAGAGGTCGAATCGGCCCTTGAAGACAGCTACAAACGGCTGCTTCGCCCCTCCATCGAGAACGAGGTCCGTGCGGAAATCAAGAAGAGGGCGGATGCCGAAGCCATCGGCGTATTCGCCTCGAACCTGCGCGAACTGTTGCTCGCGGCGCCTCTCGGCCAGAAGCGCGTACTGGCGCTTGATCCCGGTTTCCGAACGGGCGCCAAGCTTACCGTTCTCGACGCCCAGGGCACACTCCAGGACCATACCACGATCTATCCGACCGGCTCGAAGAAACAGCAGGCTGACGCGGCGCACATACTCCGCAATCTTTGTTCGCGATATGACGTCGAAGCCATAGCCATAGGCAACGGCACGGCAGGGCGCGAGACCGAGGCCTTCGTGCGAGAGCTTGGCCTTGTCATTCCCGTCGTTCTGGTCAACGAGTCCGGTGCCTCCATCTACTCGGCCTCCGAAGTGGCCAGGCGTGAGTTCCCGGATCTTGATCTGACCGTGCGCGGCTCCGTCTCCATCGGCCGCAGGCTCATGGACCCCCTGGCCGAACTGGTCAAGATCGATCCCAAATCAATCGGGGTGGGACAGTACCAGCACGACGTGGATCGGACCGCTTTGAAAAAAGGACTCGATGACGTGGTGGAGCGGTGCGTCAACTCGGTTGGCGTGGATATCAACACCGCCAGCGTCGAGCTGCTCACCCATGTCTCCGGGCTTGGACCGGTGCTGGCCGAGAACATCGTGGCGTACCGAGACGAGAATGGATCGTTTTCTTCACGGCGCGAGTTGCTCAAGGTGCCTCGGCTTGGCCCCAAGGCCTTCGAGCAGGCCGCTGGATTTCTCCGCGTCAAAGGCAAGGAGATTCTCGACGGCAGCGCCGTCCACCCCGAGCGATATGATCTGGTGAAAAAGATGGCCAAGGACGCGGGGTGCTCTGTTTCCGAACTGGTTGCGAATGAGGACTCCCGGGCCCGCGTGGACATCGGCGCTTATGTCTCTGATGATGTCGGCCTGCCGACCCTCCGGGATATCATGAATGAACTCGCCAAGCCCGGTCGTGATCCGCGAGCGGAGTTCAGCGTGTTTTCCTTTGCCGAAGGGGTGAACGACATCAAGGATCTTCATGAGGGCATGAAGCTGCCAGGCATCGTCACCAACGTCACCAAGTTCGGCGCCTTCGTTGACATCGGCGTCCATCAGGACGGCCTGGTGCATATCAGCCAGCTCTCGGACGGCTTTGTCCGTGATCCTTCCGACGTCGTGGCCGCCGGCAAAGAGGTGGAAGTTACTGTACTCAGCGTTGATGTTCAACGACGGCGAATCGGGTTGAGCATGAAAAAAGGATAATCTCCCTGTCGAACAAGCCGTGTGGCTTGTTCGCAGACCGGTCTGGTGCGGGGGCCCTTGCTTCAAAAGAAAAGAGACAGTCTCCGGACTGTCTCTTTTTGTTGACGATTGGCGGAAGCGTACAGGAGTCGAACCTGCCCGTGACATCACTGCCACACATTGGTTTTGAAGACCAAGCGACACACCGGTGCCGACACGCTTCCTCGAATCTTCGCGTAGGCACGCCGTCTGCGGCGTTGGTCGGGTGAAGACGGGCGGCGTATCGGTATACCCGGTCCCTGCTTCCTCCTCGCGCCTGCGGGGTGCCGGAAAGCGGCGCTAGGCGCGTTCTCTCCGGGGGCCGAAAGGCGGATGCCTACTGGAGTCAGACCCCTATCAAGTTTGTCCGGGTGGGACAAGAGAGTTCTGTTTGGGCGTGATTTTGCACCGGCCTAGGGAAACGGTGGCGGCGGGGGCGGCAGGCGGAAGATGCTGTAGGGCTTCTCCCGGTTGCGCTTGATCAGCTCGTCGAGCTCGGCCTGCTGGGTCTCGGTCAGGTGGCTCTTCACCCGCTTGATGCCGTCGTTGATGATGGCCTGGGCCCTGGGGCGGAGCTCGGCATGGATTTCCTCAAGGCGGTCCAGGGTGGCGACCACCTCGGCGCGCACCGCCTTGGCCGCCTCGTCGGTCAGGTCCAGTTTCCGTGACAGGGTGGTGGACAGCCGATCGGTCATCTGAGCCAGAAAGGCCTCTCGGTCCTCGGGCGGGGCGAAGTGGAGCCTGAGGAACAGGCCGGTTCCGGCCACGCCGGACAGGGCACCCGCCAGGAAGACCGCCAGGAAAGCGGTCCAGATCTTCCAATTACGCATGGGGCGCTCCTTATATGCCGAGGCCGGGCGCGCCGAAGTGGAGTGCCTGGCTGGTCAGGACCAAGAGGATCTGGGCGGTCAGGTCATTGAGGACCCAGACGGCGGTCAACAGGCTGACTCCGGACACGGCCGCGGCCGCAAGGGTGAAGCGGGGGGCCAGCCGGTTCAGGCTCAGGTCGAGATCCAGGTTCATGGCCGAGGCGTGCAGCCGGGCGGCTTCGCCCAGGACGGCGTCGCGCCAGGACTGGTCGGGTCGCCAGCCGGGGCGGGCCTCATGAATCCCGGTGAGCAGGGTGTGAAAATTCTTGTTGGGGGATTTACGCTTCATGCTCCTCTCCTTGGATGCCGTAGCGTTTGAGAAAACCTTTGAGTTTCCGTTTGGCCCGGAAGGCGCGCACCTTGACGTTGGGCACGCTGATGCCGAGCATCTCAGCCGTCTCGCTGGTCGGTCGTTCCTCCAGATAGCTTAAGGTCATGACCATGCGGTCAAGCGGCGAGAGCATGGCCAGGACCGCGTTCAATATCTCGCCCAGTTCCCGTTGTTGGGCCAGGGCCTCGAATTCCTCGGTCGAAGTCGCGGCCAGGGCCATATCCAGCCAGTTTTGTCCGTCTTCGCTCAAGTCGCATACCGGAGCTTCCTTGTTCCGGTACGTCCTGCGCCAGTAATCCTTGCAGCAGCGCAGGGTCACGATGGTCAACCAGTTGCGGAACGGCTTGATCGGGCGGTAGCCCGGCAGCCCCTTGTACGCCCGGATGAAGGCCTCGTGCGCCACCTCGGCCACCTGATCGTGGGGCACATGCGCCGCAACCAGCTGCGAGACATGGCTCTCGTGCCGCTTGAGCAGGAGCGCAAAGGCGTCCCGGTCGCCATCAAGAATGCGCTCGATGACTTCTGCGTCGTCCAAGTGTACGGGCATTCGACCCTTTTATCGTTGAAGTGCCATCAATGTCCGCAGCATGCCTCATGCGCCGCGATGCCACAAGCGGGTCCGCGCCCCTTTCCCGGTATGGGGCCGCGCGGTGCGCGGCCCCCCGGGGAGATCGATCCTTCGCCATGGGGGGGGGCGGGAGACGGTGCCCCTTGCCGTTGGGGTTGCCGGATCGAAATAACGGGGGTCTCCGGCCGGAGGGAGGGGACGCCGCGCCCGGCGCCGGGCCGCCCGGAAACCTGTGGGTCGGGAAACGCACCGCCCACAGTGATAACATCGCCACGCGCCCGGCTGCGGTTACACGGTTTTCGGCCCGGCGAAAAAAAGGGCCGTCCGCCGGTTGCCCGGCCGCCCGGCGTGGGCTACCGTGTCCCGGTCCGCCGGGATTGCCCCGGCGCAAGCATAAGGAGTGAAGACATGGCAAAGACTTACGTGACGGCCGTGATCATGGCCAAGGACGGCTGCGAGGCCCTTCTGGAAACCGAACTGCGCAAGGTGGTGGACGAGGTCCGCGCCGAGCCCGGCTGCCTGCGCTACGACCTGCACCGTTCAGGCTACGGGAACGCCTTTCTCTTCTATGAGATTTGGGAGAGCCCGGCCCACCTCGAAGCCCACGGCCGTACCCCGCACATGGCCGCCATGCACGAGGCCACGGCGAGCCTGACGGCCTGCCCCACCGAGGTCAATCTGTGGGAGGCGGTCGACGCGGCCGAGTAGGGCGCGTTGTCCAATACATAGCCCTTGTCTATGGGTGGTGCAGTACGTATAGCTGTTAACGATTTTTCGGAGCCCCCCGAATCCTATAGGATCTGCTGACAGGTGGAAAAGTCCTCTATGAACCTCAAGGAGTTGGAGTACGAAATGCGCACACTGAAATTCGCGGGCTGGTTCATGGCCCTGGCCGTCGCGGTCTGCCTGTCGGCGGGCGCGGCCCGGGCCGAGGAAAAGAAACTGACCATGTACGTGGCCTACGGCGGTCCCGAGGTCATCGCCCAGAAGTTCGAGGCGGCCACCGGCATCAAGGTGGAGTTCCTGACCATGTCCTCGGGCGAAGTGCTCACCCGGCTGCGCGCCGAAAAGGCCAACCCCGGCGCGGACGTCTGGTTCGGCGGCGGATCCGACGCCTTTATCCAGGCCAAAAAGGAAGGGCTGACCGCGCCGTTCAAGGCCCCCAACGCGAGCCGCGTGGACAAGGCCTTCAAGGACCCGGACGGCTACTGGACCGGCGTGTCCCTGGTGGTGGTCGGGTTCCTGGCCAACACCGACCGGCTGGCGTCCAAGGGGCTGAAGGTGCCCATGACCTGGGACGCCCTGGCCTCCCCCGACTACCGCGACGAGGTCTCCGCCTCCAATCTGAACACCTCGGGCACGGCCTACACCACGGTCTCGGGCGTGCTCCAGATCAAGGGCGAGAAGGCGGGCTGGCCGTTCCTGGAAAAGCTCTACGCCAACATCCCCTTCCTGACCAAGAGCGGCTCGGCTCCGGGCAAGATGGCCCTGTCCGGCGAATTCGCCGTGGGCATCGCCCCGGATCCGCACATCCTGGCGGGCAAGAACCCCGACGCGCCGCTGGCCGTGGTCTATCCGTCCGACGGCGTGCTGGCCTGGCCCTCGCCGGTGTCGATCATCGCGAACGCCAAGCACCCCGAGAACGCCAAAAAGTTCGTGGACTGGTGCCTGAGCCCCGAGGGCCAGAAGGTCCTCATGCAGGCCTCGCCCCGCGTGCCCACCACGGACGTGGAGACCCTGCCCGGCGTGCCCAAGCTCTCCGACCTCAACCTGGTGGCCTACGACATCCTGCGCTGGGGCGACGAGCGCGAGCGGGTGGTCGCCGAGTTCAACAAGCGGTTCCCCAAGTATCAATAGACCGGGAAAACGGGCCTCCGTCGATTCGCCGGGGGCCCGTTCCCGTTTTTGCCGAGGAATGAACCGGCCATGCCCGAGCCGAGCGCCCCGCCCCTGCGAAACCGGGGGTACCTGATCTCCTGCGCGGCCTTTGCCGTGCTCCTTCTGCTGGTGGGCTATCCGGCCCTGACCGTGCTTCTGGAGAGCGTGCGCCCCGGCGGCCAGTGGGGGCTCTCGGCCTACGCGCGGCTGTGGACCGGCCCGCGCCTGGGGGCCGTGGTCGGGTCGAGCCTGGGCGTGGCCCTGGCCGGGTCGCTGTTTGCCTCGCTCATCGGCGGGGCCGTGGCCGTGGTGGTGGCCAAGACCGCCGCGCCGCTGCGGAAGCTCATGGCCGCGACCGCGCTTCTGCCCATCATCCTGCCCGGCTTCGTGACCTCCATCGCCTACATCTTCCTCTTCGGGCGCAACGGACTGATAACCTACCGGTGGCTGCACATCTCCTGGGACGTGTACAGCTGGAAGAGCGTGCTCGTGCTCCAGACCCTGGACCAGACCACCACGGCCTTTCTCCTCTCCCTGGCCGCCCTGCGCAACATCGACCCCGCCCTGGAGGAGGCCGCCGGGAGCCTGGGGGCCGGGCCGTGGCGCGTGCTGCGGACCATCACCCTGGCCCTGGCCTCGCCGCTGGGCGCGGCCGCGTTCCTGCTCAACTTCATGCACTCCATGTCCGACTTCGGCACCCCGCTGGTGGTCGGCGGGCCCTTCGACACCCTGGCTTCGGCCTCGTACACCCAGCTCATCGGGCGCTACGATCCGGCCACGGCCTCGGCCCTGAACGTGGTCCTGCTGGCCTTCTGCCTGCTGGCCTATTCGGGCTACGGCGCGCTCGAATCGCGCTTCGGCCGGGACCGGGTCATGGACCAGGCGCGGCCCGTGGCCCGGCTCGACCTGGGCTGGCCGGGCAGAGCGGTCTGGTGCGGTTGCCTGCTCTTTTCCCTGTTCATGCTCGCCCTGCTCGGGGCCGTGCTCCTGGCCGCGTTCACCCGCAACGCCGGGGCCGGGCTCGCGCCCACGCTCATGTACTTCGAGACCGTGTTCACGCGCGGCTTCGCCAGCGCCCGCAACACCCTGGTCTTTTCCCTGGCCGTGGGCGCGGTTTCCGCCCTGGGCGGGCAGGTCCTGGCCTACCTGATAAAAAGGGTGCGCATCCCGGGTGCAAAGGCCCTGGACGTCCTGGCCACCCTGCCGTTCGCCGTGCCCGGCACCTTCATCGGCGTGGGCTACGCCCTGGCCTTCAACCGGCCGCCGCTCATCCTGACCGGCACCTGGGCCATCGTGGTCCTCAACCTGGTCGTCCGCAAGCTGCCCATGGGGTTGCGGGCCGGGGCCTCGGTCCTGGCCCGGCAGGACCGCGCCCAGGAGGAGGCTTCCCTGTGCCTGGGGGCCTCGCGGCTGCGCACGTTCCTGCGGATCATCCTGCCCTCGGTGCGCACGGCCATGCTGGCGGGCGGGCTGTACGCCTTCGTCACCTCGGTCCAGGCCCTGGGGTCGATCATCTTCATCATCACGCCGGGCACGCGCCTGTTGTCCGTGGACGTGTTCGAGGCGGTGGTCCGGGGCGAAGTGGGCCAGGCCGCGGCCTTTTCCACCATCATGCTGGCCATGGCGGGCGCGGGCGCGGCGCTCATCGTGCTGGCCGCAACCCGAAACGGGAGGCGCAATGACATCCGCTAGCCAAGGGCATGTTTCCGCCGGGGCCGACATCGAGCTGACCGGCGTGACCAAGGCCTACGCCGGGACACCGGCCGTGGACGACCTGACCGTGCGTTTCGAACCCGGCGAGCTGTGCTGCCTGCTCGGCCCGTCCGGGTGCGGCAAGTCCACCACCCTGCGGCTCATCGCCGGGCTGGAGCAGCCGGACGCGGGGACCATCCGCATCCGGGGCCGCGACATGCGCGGGCTCACCCCGCAGGAGCGCAACCTCGGCTTCGTCTTTCAGAACTACGCCCTGTTCCCGCACATGGACGTCTTCGACAACGTGGCCTACGGGCTGCGCAGCCGGGGCGGCCTGCGCGAGGCCGAGGTCCGCGAGGCGGCCCGCGACGCCCTGGCCATGGTCCGCCTGGACGGGTACGGCGCGCGCCGGGTGCACGAGCTCTCGGGCGGGGAGCAGCAGCGGGTGGCCCTGGCCCGCGCCCTGGTCACCGGCCCGGACGCCCTCCTGCTGGACGAGCCGTTCTCCAACCTGGACGCCCGGCTGCGCGAGGCCATGCGCTTCGAGCTGGCCGAGCTGCGCGCCCGGCTCGGCATCACCACGGTCTTCGTCACCCACGACAAGGAGGAGGCCTTCGCCCTGGCCGACCGCATCGTGCTCCTGCGCGACGCCCGGCTGGAGCAGGAGGGCACGCCCGAGGACCTGTATTGCAACCCGGCCTCGCCCTTTGCCGCCGGGTTCCTGGGCAGCGCCAACTGCTTTGCCGGGGAGGAGGGCGGGCGGCTGGAGACCCTCTTCGGCCCCCTGGCCCGGACCGGGCAGGGCGGCCTGTTGGTCCTGCGCCCGGAGCGCCTCCGACCGGAGCCGGATGAAGGCGGCCCCTTCACCGTGGCCGAGACCCTGTTCATGGGCCCCTACGTGCGCTACCTCCTGCGCCTCGAAGCGGACCCGTCCTTCCCGTCCGTGGAGGTCCACTGCCCGGCCTTCGAGCCGCGCCTCGCGCCCGGCGCAAGGGTGCGCGTCCGCCTGCTCCCGGAACGGTCCTGAGCCCGTCCGGCCCGCGTCCACGATTGCGACGATTTGGTTACGGGCGTTGTCCGGGCTTTGCATCCGGCGGCGATCTCCTGTGAAATGAGGATGTTGCCGGAGCGCGGCGGGTTCCCGCCCGACAAGTCGACTCAAAGCGCCCGCCCCTTTCCTAAAACGGACCGCGTGTGATATGTTGTCAGGTATCGTTATCGCTGCCCCCTCGCCGGAGCCGGGCAGACAAGGGTCCGCCGCCACATCGTGGACGGGCGACCCCGGACAGGCCTGCAGCACAGTAAGCACGCATCGCGGACGTTTCGCGGAGGACATACCATGGGCACTCAGCATACGGATACGACCAGCAAGGAACAGGATTACCGCAGCCCCGAAGAGGTCTTCAAGGACCTGGACAGCAGCGCGCAGGGACTGAGCGGGGCCGAGGCCGCCAAGCGGCTGGAGCAATACGGTCCCAACGCCCTGGAGGAGCACAAGATCAGCCCCCTGATGAAGTTTCTCGGCTACTTCTGGGGGCCCATCCCCTGGATGATCGAGGTGGCCGCCATACTCTCCCTGGCCGTGCGCCACTGGGCCGATTTCTTCATTATCCTGGCCCTGCTCGTGTTCAACGCGGTGGTCGGGTTCTGGCAGGAATACCAGGCGGGCAACGCCGTGGACGCGCTCAAGAGCAAGCTGGCGCTGAAGGGGCGGGTGCTGCGCGACGGCACGTGGCAGAGCGTCGAGGCCCGAGATCTCGTGCCCGGCGACGTCATCCGCCTGCGCATGGGCGACATCATCCCGGCCGACTGCCGCTTGGTGGACGGCGACTATCTCAGCGTGGACCAGTCCGCCCTGACCGGCGAGTCCCTGCCCGTGCAGAAGGCGGTGGGCAACCTGGCCTATTCCGGGGCCGTGGCCAAGCAGGGCGAGATGGAGGCCGTGGTCACGGCCACGGGCGGGGAGACCTTCTTCGGCAAGACCGCCCGGCTGGTGTCCGACGCCAAGGCCGTGTCCCACTTCCAGAAGGCGGTCATCAGGATCGGCGACTACCTGATCTTTCTCAGCCTGGCCCTGGTGGCCGTGCTCATCGTGGTCCAGCTCTTCCGGGGCACCCCGTTCCTGGAGCTGGTCCAGTTCGCCCTGATCCTGACCGTGGCCTCCATCCCGGTGGCCATGCCCGCCGTGCTCTCGGTGACCATGGCCGTGGGCGCGCTGGCCCTGTCCAAGCACAAGGCCATCGTCTCGCGCCTGGAGTCCATCGAGGAGATGGCCGGCATGGACATCCTCTGCTCGGACAAGACCGGCACCCTGACCCAGAACAAGCTCAAGCTGGGCGACCCTGTGGTCTTCGAGGCCAAGGACGCGGCCGAGCTCATCCTGGCCGGGAGCCTGGCGTCCAAGGCCGAGAACGAGGACGCCATCGACATCGCGGTCATGGACGGGCTCGCGGACAGGGACGTCCTGTCCACGTACACTCAGGAGAAGTTCGTGCCCTTCGACCCGGTGGGCAAGCGCACCGAGGCCTCGGTCAAGGGACCCGACGGCGCGGGCTTCAAGGTCAGCAAGGGCGCGCTCCAGGTCATCCTGGACCTGGCCGGGGTGGACGACGCGGCCCGCGCCAAGGCCGAGGACGCCTCCCACGGCTTCGCGGTCAAGGGATACCGGACCATCGGTGTGGCCCGCAGCGAGGACGGCGGCGACTGGCGGTTCCTGGGCATCCTGCCCCTGTTCGACCCGCCGCGCGAGGACTCCAAGGAGACCATCGAGCAGGCCGGGAAGCACGGCATCGAGGTCAAGATGGTCACCGGCGACAACCTGGCCATCGCCAAGGAGATTTCCGGCCAGCTCAACCTGGGCCAGAACATCGCCGTGGCCGGGAAGTGGCTCAAGGCGGACGGCGAGGACGGGGCCAAGCCCCTGGAGGCCGCCGAGGAGGTGGAGCAGTCCGACGGATTCGCCCAGGTCTTCCCGGAGCACAAGTTCAACATCGTCAAGCTGTTGCAGTCGCGCGACCACATCGTGGGCATGACCGGCGACGGCGTCAACGACGCGCCCGCCCTGAAGCAGGCCGACATGGGCATCGCCGTGAGCGGGGCCACGGACGCCGCGCGCATGGCCGCCGACCTGGTCCTGACCGCGCCGGGCATCTCGGTGATCATCAACGCGGTGGAGGAGGCCCGGCGCATCTTCGAGCGCATGGACAGCTACGCCATCTACCGCATCACCGAGACCATCCGGATCATGATCTTCGTGGTCCTGGCCATGATCGCCTTCAATTTCTATCCGATCACGGCCATCATGATCATCCTGCTGGCCTTCCTCAACGACGTGCCGATCATCACCATCGCCTACGACCGCACCTGGCTGGACCCCCACCCGGTGCGCTGGAACATGCACCGGGTCCTGTCGGTCTCGCTGGCCATGGGGCTGACCGGGGTGCTCGGCAGCTTTTTGATGCTCTACCTGGGGCTGACCTGGCTGCATCTGTCCATCGCCGAGGTCCAGACCTACATATTCCTGAAGATGGCCGTGTCCGGGCACCTGACCCTGTTCGTCTCGCGCAGCCGGGGGTACTTCTGGAAGCGGCCGTATCCCGCGCCGGTGATGATCTGGTCCGCCGTGGGCACCAAGATCCTGGGCACTTTCGTGGCCGCCTGGGGCTTCGGGCTCATCGCGCCCATCGACTGGGCGGCCATCGGACTGGTCTGGGCCTATTCCCTGGTCTGGGCCTTCCTGACCGACTTCGTCAAGATGGCCATCTACCACCATATGGGCGAGGGCGCGTCGCACAACCGGACCTTCCTGTGCCGGGTGCGGGAATCCCTGCACGCAGGGTTCTGCCCGGACAGCCCAAGGCGCTGACGGCGATGGGCCGGAGTCCGGCCCGCCGCGACGGCGAAGGGGCCTGCGCCGCATGGCGCGGGTCCCGGGCCCCGGCCGGGGCGGGGAGCGTGAAGGGACGCCTTTCTGTTTGGGCAATGTGAGGAACGTGTCGCATCCGACACGGAATCGACTGGTTCAGGAGGCGGAAAAGGGGTATGGTCCGTGTTGGCCGTCCCCGTCCGTCCGGCCGCCGGTGGAAGGCCGGGGACCGGTGGGGTCGATCGGACCGAAACCTGAAAAAGAAGGCCAGGAATTTTCCGATCCTTATTGACAATGATTATTATTATGCTATTAATGTCCTCAGTTGCTTGTACCTTTTGCCGACTACATACCTGAAGCCGAATGCATCGAACCCTGTGCATCGCTCGAAATCCGACTCAAGCAATGTAGTTCATCCGCCCCGGGCAGAACGCCCGGACAGCATCAGGGCAGCCAGCCCGCGACGGGAAAGGACTCGGTGACGCGGACCGCGTTCGGTCCGCCTCCCTCTCAACCGCACCATCCCGGGGCAAGCTGCCGATACCGGGCGCCAGGCGCCCAAGGAGTCAAACCATGAGTTACGCCACCATCAATCCGTATTCCGGTGAAACCGTCGCCACCTTCCCCTATGCCACCGACGACGAGGTCCGTCAGGCCCTGGACAACGCCCAGGCCGCCTTCGAATCCTGGAGGGAGACCTCCTTTGCCGAGCGCGCCGCCGTCATGCACAAGGCCGCCGAGATCCTGCGCAGGGAAAAGGCCGAGTACGCCCGCCTGCTGACGCTGGAGATGGGCAAGGTCACGGCCGAGGCCGAGGCCGAGGTGGACCTGTCCGCCGACATCTTCGACTACTACGCCAAGCACGCCGAGGCCCAGATGGCCCCGCGCAAGCTGGAGGTCGATCCGTCCACCGAGGGCGAGTACATGCTTCTGGCCGAGCCGCTCGGCGTGCTGCTGGCCATCGAGCCGTGGAACTTCCCCTACTACCAGGTGGCCCGCATCATCGCGCCCCAGCTATCCGCCGGAAACACCCTGCTGCTCAAGCACGCCTCCATCGTGCCCCAATCCGCCGCGGCCACGGAGAAGCTGATGCTCGAGGCCGGTCTGCCCGCCGGGGCGTTCACCAATCTCTACGCCACCCGCGACCAGCTCGATCTGATCATCAACGACACCCGCGTGCGCGGCGTGGCCCTGACCGGCTCCGAGAAGGCGGGCCAGGTGGTCGCCACCCAGGCGGCCAAGGCCCTGAAGAAGTCCACCCTGGAGCTGGGCGGCAACGACGCCTTCGTGGTCCTGGCCGACGCCGACCTGGACAAGACCGTCAACTGGGGCGTGTTCGGGCGTCACTGGAACGGCGGCCAGGTCTGCTGCTCGTCCAAGCGCATGATCATCGTGGACGAGCTGTACGACCGCTACCGCGAGAAGTACGTCAAGGGCGTCGAGGGCCTCAAGGCCGGCGACCCCTTCGATCCCGAGACCACCCTGGCTCCGCTGTCCTCCCGGGAGGCCGCCGACCAGCTCAAGGAAAAGATCGCCGAGGCCGTGAAGCACGGCGCCACCGCCACCGAAGTGGGCCCCAAGGTCCCGGAGACGGGCGCGTTCGTGCAGCCCACCATCCTGGAGAACGTGGGGTTGGACAACCCGGCCCGCTACTGGGAATTCTTCGGCCCGGTTTCCATGCTCTTCCGCGCCAAGGACGAGGACGAGGCCGTGGCCATCGCCAACGACACCCCGTTCGGCCTGGGCGGCTCGGTCTTCTCCTCGGACTTGAAGCACGGCGAGGAAGTGGCCCGCAGGGTCTCCACCGGCATGGTCTTCGTCAACCGTCCGACCATGGTCAAGGCCGACATCCCGTTCGGCGGCATCCGCAATTCCGGCTACGGCCGCGAACTGCTCGACCTCGGCCTGAAGGAGTTCGTCAATCACAAGGTGGTCGGCGTGGCCGGTATCGACGGCGCGTTCTAGCCTGATTCCGAAACGGCATAAAAGGGCGGTCCCGTTCGCGGGGCCGCCCTTTTTCATTGGAATGCATCGCCAGCGAAGCAAAACAACACGCGCCGCAGGCGCATAACCGGGATGCAAGGGTGCGAACCCTTGCCCGCCGGAGGCGAAGTTACCTGTCCCTCGCCGCGAAGCGGCCATCAAAACCTGATTTGTTAAGGAATCAACTGCAAGATAGGCGAAGGCGCGAGCCCCAAACCGACCAGGGCGAGCAGGACAAGGAACAGGGCCACGCCGCCTCCCACGGTCAGCCGCTCCGGGAGCGACGGCGCGCCGCCCTCGCGCAGATAGAGGGCGACCAGGGGGCGCAGGTAGTAGAACACGGACAGGGCCGCGCCCAGGATGCCGATCACGCCCAGCCAGTTGTAGCCGCCCATGATGGTCGCCCGGAAGAGCAGCAGCTTGCCGGTGAACCCGGCCGTGGGCGGCAGTCCGGAGAGTCCGGCCAGTCCGGCGGCCAGCAGTCCGGCGGCCCAGGGGCGCGTCCGGCCCAGGCCGCGCAGGGAGGCCAGGGAGTCCACGGGCTCGGGGCCGTCGTCCAGCAGGGAGAGCCCGCCGAACGCGGCCAGGTCCATGACGGCCAGGGCCGCGGCGTAGAACATGACCGGACCCGGCCCGGCCTGGTTCACGCAGAGCACGCCCATGAGCAGGTAGCCCATGTGCGCGGCAGAGGAAAAACCGAGCATGCGCTTGATGCTGTCCTGGGCCAGGGCCGCCAGGTTGGCGGCCAGCATGGTCAGGGCGGCCAGCCCCCAGAGGACCGGGACCGTGGCGGGCCACAGCTCCGGGCCCAGGGCCAGGACCACGCGCAGCAGCGCGCCGCCCACCGAGGCCTTGACCATGGAGGTCAGCAGGGCCGCCACCGAGGCCGGGGCCCCGCGATAGACGTCCGGGGCCCAGAGGTGGAACGGGGCCAGGGACAGCTTGAAGGCCACCCCGGCCAGGACCATGGCCAGGCCGACGAGCACGGTGCCGCCGCCCTGCGGGGCGCGCAGGCTGTGCGCGATGTCCAGGCTGCCCGAGCCCGCGTAGACGAGCCCGATGCCGAAGAGCAGCACGCCGCTGGCCGTGGCGCCCATGACGAAATACTTGACCGAGGCCTCGGTGCCGCCGCTGTCCTTGCGCAGGCCGATGAGGATGTAGAGCGGCAGGGAGAGCAGCTCCAGGCCGAGGAAGAAGGCCAGCCAGTTTTGCCCGCCCGCCAGGATGATGCCGCCCAGCAGGGCGGTCAGGAACAGGGCGTGGAGTTCGTCGTCGTGCTTGCGCCCCTCGCGCTTGAGCTCGGCCCCGAAGAAGAGCAGCACGCCCAGGCCCAGGGCGCAGATCAGGGGCAGGAAATAGGCGGTCAGCATGTCCGTGGCCAGGAACGGCCTCAGGGCGGGAATGTCCGGCCCGCTTGCCGGGTACACGGCCAGGCCCAGGGCTCCGGCTGTCAGCGTGGCGGCCAGGGTGACGCCGTACAGTCCCGCCGGGCGCTTGAACAGGGTGCCCAGGACGAAGCAGAGCAGGATGCCCAGGGTGAGCAGCAGGTGCGGTGCGAAGAGGAGGATATCGTGCATGAATGCTCCCTTTGCCTAGACCGGCCTGCCCGCCGCCAGGGCGTTGAGCGGTTCGCGGATCAGGTCGAGCAGCGGGCCGGGGTGCACGCCGATGAGCAGCACGGCCAGGGCGAAGACCGACAGGATCAGGATTTCACGGCCGTCCAGGTCCACGGCCTTGCCGGACTCGGTCAGCAACCCCGGCTGGCCCAGCACCGTGCCCCGCAGCAAGCGCAGGACATAGGCCAGGCCGACCACGATGCCGAAGAAGGCCAGGGACGCGCCTGCCGGATAGACCTTGAAGGAGCCGAGCATGATCATCAGCTCGCCCACGAAGTTGGACAGGCCGGGCAGGCCCGCCGAGGCCACGGCGAAAAAGACCATGAACGCCCCGTAGACCGGCATCTTCCCCCACAGCCCGCCGAAATCGGAGAGCTGCCGGGAGTGGAACCGCTCGGCCAGCATGCCGGCCATGACGAACAGCGCGCCCGTGGTCAGGGCGTGGCTGACCATCATGACCACCGCGCCGGACAGGGCGGTGCGGTCGTGAGCGAACAGGGCGAAGGTCAGCAGCCCCATGTGGGCCACGCTGGAATAGGCCACCAGCCGCTTGGCGTCCTTCTGGGCCAGGGCGGTCCAGGAGGCGTAGAACAACCCGGCCAGCCCGAGTCCGGCCAGCCACGGGGCGGCGGCCGCCACGGCCTGGGGGAACAGGGGGATGGCCCAGCGGAGCATGGCGTAGGCCCCGGTCTTGAGCAGGACCCCGGCCAAAAGCAGGCTGCCCGCCGTGGGGGCCTGGGTGTGGGCGTCCGGCAGCCAGGTGTGGACCGGCAGCAGCGGGGTCTTGACCGCGAAGGCCAGGATGAAGGCCGCCGCGCACCAGCCCTGCATGGCCCCGGGCACCGGCGAGGCGGCCAGGGCGGCCAGGGACGGATTCACGCCGGTCAGCATGAGCCAGACCACGGCCAGGAGCATGGGCAGCCCGCCGACCATGCTGAAGACGAAGAACTTGAGGGCCGCGTAGCGCCGCCGCTCGTGCCCGAACCGCCCGATGAGGAAGAACATGGGGATGAGCTGCGCCTCCCAGAAGAGGTAGAAGAGCAGCAGGTCGCGGGCCAGGAACACGCCGATGGCCGTGCTCAGGGCGGCCAGGAGCAGGCAGTGGAACACGGCCACGCCCTCGCGGATCTCGCGCCAGGAGGTCAGGATGCCGAGCACGCCGAGCAGGGCCGTGAGCAGGACCAGGACGTAGCTCAGCCCGTCCATGGCCAGGGAGTACTGCACGCGCAGGAGCGGAATCCAATCGAACCGTTCGACCAACGGCCCGGCGGCGAGTACCCTCGGCAGGAGGACCAGGGCCAGGGCCAGCTCGGCCAGGGCGGCGGTCAGGCAGATGAACCGGGCCTGGGCCGGTTGGCGGTGGAAAAACAGCCCGGCCAGCCCGCCGAGGAGCGGGAGCAGGATGAGTGCGGTGAGCAGCGGGAAATCGTGCATGACGGGCCTCACCGAATCCCTATGGCGGCCATGACCACGAGCATGCCGACCACGCCCAGCAGGAGCCAGAGCAGGTAGTTGGACAGGCGTTCGACGCCCCACTTGGAGAGCCGCGCGCCCGCGCGCAGGGCCAGGGACCCGAGGCCCAGGGCCGCCGCGTCCACCAGCCGGTCCTCCACGTTCCGCCACACGCGGGAGGCCGCGCGGGCGTAGGGCCGGGCCACGCCGTTCATGTACAGGGCGTCCAGGTCCCAGCCGTTGAGCAGGAACCGGGGCAGGCCACGGTCAGGGGCCGGGACGCGGCGCTCGCGCCAGGGGCCGTACAGGTACAGGGCGATGGCCAATCCGAGCACGGCCAGCCCGGCGTCCAGCCCCTCGGCCAGGGTGCCGGTCCATTCGGCCCCGTGGGAGGTGGACGGGATGAGCCCGGTCAGGTGGTCGAGCCAGTGGGGGGCCACGCCGATCAGGTGCGCGAAGTGCGCGGGCAGGTCCAGGAGTCCGGCGGCCACGGCCAGCAGGGCCAGGGGCCAGAGCACGTGGAGCATGGCGGCGGGCGTCTTTTTCGTGCCGGTCTCGGGGGGCAGGGCCGGACGCCCGATGAAGGCCAGGAGAAAGACGCGGAAGCTGTAAATGGCGGTGAGCAGGGCGGTGACGGTACCCGCAGCCCAGACGAAGACCCAGATTCCCTGGCCGGTCTGGGCCATACTCAGGGCGCTTTCCAGGATGCGCCCCTTGCTGAAGAATCCGGCGAACGGCGGCAGCCCGGCCAGGGCGGCGGCTCCGCAGAAGAAGGCCAGGGCCGCGCCGGGCACCAGCCCGCGCACCCGCGCGCCCATGCGGAAGATGTCGTGCTCCTCGTCGAGCGCCTGGATGACGATGCCCGCGACCATGAACAGCAGGGACTTGAAAAAGGCGTGCACCAGCAGGTGGAAGAAGCTGCCCGACGGGTCGCCCGCACCCACGCCCAGGAACATGTAGCCCACCTGACTGATGGTCGACCAGGCCAGGACGCGCTTGATGTCGTGCTGGGCCAGGGCCGAGCAGGCGGCGAAAAAGGCGGTCAGCGCGCCGACCACGGCCACGGCCTGGAGGGCCACGGCGTCGGCGTGGAGCAGGACCGGGAAGGTGCGGATGAGCAGGTAGACGCCCGCCGTGACCATGGTGGCCGCGTGGATCAGGGCGGACACCGGGGACGGACCGGCCATGGCGTCCGGCAGCCAGACCAGCAGCGGCAGCTGGGCGGACTTGCCCGTGGCCGCCACGAGCAGGAGCAGCCCCACCAGGGTCAGGGTGGACGCGGCCATGACGGAGGCGTTGCCCGACAGGTGGTGGATGCTCAGGTCGCCGCCGGCGCTGAAGAGCACGGCCAGGGCCCCGAGAAAGGCCACGTCGCCGATGCGCGTGACCAGGAAGGCCTTGTTGCCCGCGAGCACGTTCTTCGGCTCGCGGTACCAGAAGCCGATGAGCGAGAAGGAGCAGAAGCCCACGCCCTCCCAGCCCATGAACAGGAAGACCAGGTCGTCGGCCATGGCAATGGACTGCATGAAGAAGACGAACAGGTTGAGGTAGCAGAAGTAGCGCACCCAGCCGTCGTCGTCGCGCATGAAATACAGGGAGTGCACGTGGATGACCAGGGAGACGAAGGCCACCATGGTGGTCATGGCCGCGCACAGCGGGTTGTAGAGCAGGGTCGCGGACACGCGCAGCCCGCCCGCCTCGAACCAGTCGAGGAGGTGTACGACCAGCTCCTGTCCGTGATCAAGCCGGGCCCAGCTCAGGACCGCACCGGCCAGGGACGCGCCCACGGCCAGGCAGGCCAGCGGGCCCGACACCATGCGCGGCAGCGCGCGGCCGGCCAGGGCCAGGATCACGGCGCCCGCCAGGGGGGCGAAGAGGGTCAGGCAGAGTGTCGCGGTCATGCCGTCAGTCCTTGAGCGTTTTCAGCGAGTCGGGGTTGAGGCTCCGGGTCCTGCGCCAGACGCGGAAGACCAGGGTCAGGCCCACCGCGATCTCGGCGGCGGCCACGCCCATGATGAACAGGACCATGCCCTGGCCCGCGATGTCCCACCAGCGCAGGGCGGCGGCCACGAAGACCACGCCCGCCGCGTTGAGCATGACCTCCACGCCGAGCAGGATCATGATCAGGTTGCGCCGGGCCACCACGGTGACCAGCCCGATGAAGAACAGGGCCGCGGCGAAGAGCAGGACGTGTTCCAGGGGCACGATCATCGTTCGTCCTCCGGGGCAGAGGCGCAGGGCGGCTGGTCCAGGTCGAGGCTTTGGCCCATCGAGGCCGGACGGTCGGAGTGCACCAGGGGCAGGCCGAGGTAGCGGGCTCCGGCCAGGGCCGCGAAGAGCAGCAGGGAGACGACCTCCACGGCGGGCCAGGCGTTGCCGAAGACCCAGGCCCCGAGCGCCCTGGGCGAGACGCGCCCGGCGCTCAGCGGGGTCGCGTTGGTCGGGTCGAAGGAGATCAGGGCCATGCAGGCGACGATCCCGGCCAGCCCCCAGACCGTGGGCCAGAACATGCGGGTGAACAGCCTGCGGCGGACCATGGCCCGGACCTCCTGCGGCTCGTTGGGCTCCTGGGCCATGAGCATAATGGCGAACAGGAACAGGACCATGATCGCCCCGGCGTAGATGATCACCTCGAACCCGGCCAGCAGGGGCGCGCCGAGGAGCAGGAAGATCAGGGCCGTGCCCAGGAGCGAGCCGACCATCCAGACAACGGCGTGCACCAGCACCCGGCGGGTCACGGCCACCAGCGTGCAGAACAGGGTCACGGCGGCCAGGGCGTAGAAGAGGGCGGCGTACAGGGTCATGGCAGGTTGCTCTTGTAGTTCACGGGCGGCTCCTCGCCCTCGTGCTCCTCGCGGGGGAACTTCTCCTCCACGCCCGCGTGGTGGTAGAAATCGTATTCGTTGTCCTTGCCCCCATGGTCCACCAGCAGGTCCTCCTTCTCGGCCACCAGCTGCAGCGTCGTGTCCGTGGCGTATTCATAGGCCGGGGTGAGCTGGATGGCCAGGGTGGGGCAGGCCTCCTCGCACAGGCCGCAGTAGATGCAGCGGGCGAAATTGATGCGGAACCAGGAGGCGTACCGGCGGCCGTCCTCGCGGGTGGCCGCCTGCATGGAGATGCAGCTCACCGGGCAGGCCGCCGAGCAGAGGTAGCAGGCCACGCAGCGCTCGTCCCCGTCCGGGGAGCGGGTCAGGATGATGTGCGCCCTGGAGCGCGGCGGCGGGGTGCGTTTCTCTTCGGGGTACTGCACGGTGATGGGCTTGGTGAAGATGGCCTTGAAGGTCTCGCCGTACCCCTGGAGCAGCCCTTTGGTGCCCCGGCCCACGCCCTTGAGGATGTCGATCAGATGGTCGCGGGTCATGGCCGCTCCTCCCCTGCCGGGCCCGCCTGCGCGGGGCGGCCGGGCTTCTGGCGGGGCCGTTCCAGGCGGTATTGAAAAATCTGGAAGGCCAGCAGCGGCGGCAGCAGCACGGCCGTGGCCATGGTCAGGAACCACAGCTCCCCGCCGTCGCCCGCCGGGCCCGTCGAGGCCGGGGCGGCGCGGACCACGGACGCACAGGCCGCGAGCACGAGCCCGATCAGGGTGAGCCCCCAGGGCAGCGGCGAGCCCTGCCAGCGGGGCCGCAGGCTGGCGTACAGGACGGCCAGGTCGGCCAGCCCAGCGATGGAAATGGGGATGAGGAACGTCCACGGAACCACGGGGGAACCTTCCGCCAACTGGCCGCAGAGCAGCGCGCCGGTCAGGACCGCGCCCAGGCCGCCCACCAGGGTGAGCACCGCGTACAGCTGGGTGTCGAGGCCGTCCTCACGGGTTCGCCGGAGCCAGCCGAGCGCCCACGCCCCGCCCATGAGCAGGCCGCAGCAGAACAGGAAGAGCAGGGTCGGGAAGAACACCGGCCGGACCACGGCCCCCAGGCCGAGGAGAGAGGTGCCGTCCGGGGGGGCCAGGAAGAGCGCGCCGAGCATCAGCCCCTCGGCGACCACGACCGCCGCAGCGCCCCAGCCCGCCAGCCTGCGCCACGGCTCGGGCCGCGCCGCGTGGTGGCGGTATTCCAGCCCCAGCGCGCGCAGGGCCAGGGCGGCGAGCAGCAGGACGACCAGCCCGTACAGGCGGGTCAGGACCTCGCCGTACACGGACGGGAAGGCTCCGAAGAGCATGGCTCCGAGGACCACCAGCCAGGTCTGGTTGGCGTGCCAGATGGAGTCGATGGAGCCGAGCATGGTCTCGGCCCGTTCCTGGGGCGCGAACAAGGAGAGCAGGCAGACGCCCAGGTCGATGCTCCCCAGGCCCAGGTGGAGAAAGAGCACCGCGACCAGGAGCAGGAACCACCAGTCGTGCGGGGTCATGGCCGCCTCCCGATTTCGCAGCGGTCGGGCGGCGCGTCGCGGCCCGGCCCCTCCTTGAGGAGCCGTCGGCTGAAGGCGATGAACAGCCACGACAGGCCCACGGCCGCGACCAGGAACATGCACAGCGACAGGCCCACGGCCCGGGCCGTGAGCGGCGAGGCCATGTCGGACGTCTTGAGCATGCCGTAGAGAATCCAGGGCTGCCTGCCCACCTCGCGCATGATCCAGCCGGTCCAGACCGAGACCATGGCAAAGGGGGCCAGCCAGACGAAGAAGGTCAGCAGGCGGCGCTGGGTTCCGGCCCGTTCCGGGGTCAGGCGGCCCTTGCGCCACGCCCGCACGCCGAGCAGCCCGGCCAGGATCATCAGCGTGCCGGTGAAGACCATGACCCGGAAGGAGTAGAAGATGAGCGTGATGGGCGGCCGTTCGTCGCGCGGGATGTCCCTGAGGCCGACGACCCGGCCGAAGGGATCGTGGGTGGCCAGCAGGCTGAGCACGTAGGGAATGCGGAATTCCACGACGTTGCGCTCGTTCTGGGCGTCGGGCCAGGCGAAGATGGACCAGGCCGCGCCCTCGCCCGGGCCGTTGGTGTTCCAGAATGCCTCGGTGGCGGCCAGCTTGGCGGGCTGGAGCCTGGCCACGCTGCGCCCGGACAGGTCGCCGGTGCCCGCCTGGAGCAGGGCCAGGAGGAGCCCGGCGGCCACCGCGAACTTGAAGACGCGCAGGTAGAACTCCGTGTGCCGGGCGCGCAGGAGGTGCCAGGCCGCAACCCCGCCGAGGATGAAGGCCGTGCCCGTCAGGCAGGCCAGGAGCATGTGCGGGAAGGAAACGAACATATCGGGGTTCAGGATGGCCCGCACCCGGTCCGTGACCGCGAACACGCCGTTTTCCATGTGCCCGCCGCGCGGGGTCTGCATCCAGGAGTTGGCGACCATGATCCAGAAGGCGGACAGGACTGCCCCGAGGGTGACCATGACCGTGGTGAACAGATGGAGCCTGGGCGACAGCCGCGTCCAGCCGGTGGCCATCAGGTAGAGGAAAATGGATTCGAGGAGAAAGCCGGACATGGCCTCGACCGACAGGATCTGGCCCAGGAAGTGCCCGGTGGCGGCGGAGAACCCTGACCAGTTGGTGCCGAACTGGAACTCCAGGGGGATGCCGCTGATCACGCCCATGGCGAAGGCCAGCAGGAAGAACCGGCTCCAGAACCGGGCCTGCTGGTACCAGTGCGCCTTGCCGGTGCGCACCCAGGCCAGTTCGGCCATGAGGATGAACACGGACAGGCCGATGGTCAGCACCGGCCATATGATATGGAACATGGTGGTCAGAGCGAACTGGACCCTGGAGAGGAATATGTAGTCGGTCAACGTGTGCACCATGTCTTGCTGCTCGATTCCGCCGTTTCGGGGCGGGGCGTGAAAGGCCCCGCCGGAAACCGCCTTGCAGTGTCCCTCAAAAATCCCGTGGAGGCAACCGGTCTGTGAAAATTGCCAGCAACATGACACCATAGATAAAGGTTCTTTCAGGATTTTGCCAACAGTAACTTGTTTTAAGTGGCCGAAGCTATTAAACAGGAGAGGTCGGGCGGCAGCCGTTCAGGCTCGAAAACGCCGGGCCTCGGGGCCGCGACGGCCGATAGGCCGCTTATCGAAAAGGAATCGCAACGCATGCCAACGTCACCTGAATACATGTCCA
The DNA here is from genome assembly GCF_041414475.1 of Pseudodesulfovibrio karagichevae. Lineage (NCBI taxonomy): Bacteria > Pseudomonadati > Thermodesulfobacteriota > Desulfovibrionia > Desulfovibrionales > Desulfovibrionaceae > Pseudodesulfovibrio > Pseudodesulfovibrio karagichevae. Next base: position 11,404 of record NZ_JBGLYH010000041.1, on the reverse strand, counting down.
CCGGGTTCAACGCTTGGGACCCCAGCGTCTTTTCCCTGATCGTCTTCGCCCTGCTGGCGGCCGGTCTGGTCACGGCGCTGCTGACCCTGTCCGTGGTGCTGAACCGCAGGCGCGGCGAGGGGGAGAAGGGCCGCCCCTACGAGTGCGGCGTCATCCCCTCCGGCTCGGCCCGGCCGAGCTACCCGGCCCCGTTCTGGCTGGTGGCGGTCTTCTTCCTGCTCTTCGACGTGGAGGCGGTGTACGTGGTCTCCTGGGCCGTGTCCTTCACCCGCCTGACCTGGGCCTCCTGGGGCCAGATAACCTTTTTCATCGGCGTGCTGCTGCTCGGCCTGTTCTGGGTCTGGCGCAAGGGAGGCCTCGAATGGGGCATGACGCGCAAGCGCTAGACCGGGCCGTGCGGGCCGCCATGAGCGGCGACGTGGACGCGGCCAAGGCCCTGCCGGGCAAGGCGGGGTTGGGAGACGTCATCCTCAACTGGTGCCAGGCGAACAGCCTGTGGCCCCTGTTTTTCGGCCTGTCCTGCTGCTTCGTGGAGCAGGCCACGGTCTTCACCGGGGTGTACGACATCGCCCGCTTCGGGGCCGAGGTCCTGCGCGGCTCGCCCCGCCAGGCCGACCTGCTGGTCGTCTCGGGCACGGTCTTCAAGAAGGCCGCGCCCATGGTCAAGCGCATCTACGACCAGATGCCCCGGCCCAAGTGGGTCATCTCCATGGGCTCCTGCGCCAACACCGGGGGCATGTACGACGTGTACAGCGTGGTCCAGGGCGTGGACCAGATCATCCCGGTGGACGTCTACGTGACCGGCTGCCCGCCCCGGCCCGAGGCCCTGCTGCACGGCCTGATCACCCTCCAGGACATGATCCGGCAGAAGAACCGCCCCCTGCGCCCGGTGCTCAACCTCGAGGGCGGCCACCTGGGCGGGCGCGACGACATCCTGGTCCCGGGCGAGACCAAGGACCGCGACACGCGCGGACCCGGCATGGCCGGCATCCCGGCGCGCGGCACCTCGGTGACCCCGCCCCTCTTCGCGGGCTCCCGGTCCGACGAGATGTGGACGCCCCCGGCCCCGAAGTTTCCCTTCACCCCGGCCCACGAGGCCCTGCGCGATGCCCTGGCCGCCCGGTTCGGCGAACTGGCGGCCTGGCACGAGGCCGCGGTGGACATGCCCACCGTCACGGTCCCGGCCGAACGGGTGATCGAGGTCCTGGATTTTCTCAAGCACGAGGCCCCCATCCGGTTCGAACGGCTGGAGGACATCACGGCCGTGGACGAGACCGCCCGCAAGGTCCGGCCCGATCACGACTTCACGGCCATCTATACCCTGACCTCGCTGAGTTCCATCGAGTACCTGCGGGTGCGCGTGCCCGTGGGCGCGGACCTGGAACTGCCCAGCGCCACCCCGGTCTGGCCCAGCGCCAACTGGTACGAGTGCGAGATGTGGGACATGTTCGGCATCCGTTTCGCGGGCCATCCCGGCCTGCGGCGGCTGATCATGCCCGAGGAGTGGCAGGGCCATCCCCTGCGCAAGGGCGACCCGCAGCGGGCCACGGAAATGGCCCCGTACCTGGCCGAGGACGCCCGGCGCGAGCAGCCCGAGGACGCGGTCAGCCTGCTCGAAAAGGCCCACGCCGCCCCGCCCGCCCGGCGCGAATTCGTGCTCAACATCGGCCCGCACCACTATAGCACCCACGGGCTGGTGCGCTTCATCCTGGAGCTCTACGGCGAGGAGATCGTGGATATGACCACGGACATCGGCTACCACCACCGGGGCGTGGAGAAGATCGCCGAGCACCAGTCCTGGCACCAGTTCATCCCCTACACCGACCGGCTGGACTACCTGAGCGGGGCGGCCAACAACCTGACCTACCTGCTGGCCGTGGAAAAGCTCTGCGGCGTGGCCGTGCCCGACCGCGCCCAGTGCGTGCGCGTCATGCTGTCCGAGTTCTACCGGTTGTCCAACCACCTGCTCTGGCTCGGGACCATGGTCCAGGACCTGGGCATGATCACCCCGGTGTTCCACACCTTCCGCGAGCGCGAGCAGATCCTCGACATCATGGAGGCCATCACCGGGGCGCGGCTGCACCCGGCCTGGCTGCGCATCGGCGGCCTGGCCATGGACCTGCCGGACGGCTGGGACAAGATGGTCGGCGATTTCGTCAAAATCTTTCCAAAGAGGGTGGAGGGTTACCGGAGGATGATCACCGGCAACCCCATCGTCCGGGCCCGGGTCAAGGGCATCGGCCGCCTGTCGCTTGAGGACGCCGTGGACCACGGCATCTCCGGGGCCAACCTGCGGGCCTGCGGGGCCACGCGGGATTTGCGCAAGGTCGCCCCGTACTCCGGCTACGAGCAGTACGACTTCGACATCCCCACCCGCGAGGACGGCGACTGCCTGGCCCGGTTCGAGGTCCGCTTCGAGGAGATGGTCCAGAGCAACCGGATCATCGCCCAGTGCCTGGAGTGGATGCCGTCCGGCCGGTTCGTGGCCGACGACTACCGCTACTGCATCCCGGACAAGAAGGACACCCTGCGGGACATCGAGAGCCTGATCCACCATTTCATCAACGCCACGCGCGGCCCCAAGGTGCCCGCCGGAGAGGCGTACGCGGCAACGGAGGCCCCACGGGGCGAGCAGGGGTTCTACGTGGTCAGCGACGGCGGCAACATGCCCTACCGGCTGCACATGCGCTCGCCCGGCTACGCCTCGGTGCAGGCCCTGCCCCTGATGACCATCGGCCACACCATCGCCGACTTCATCGCCATCATGGGCTCGCTGGACTACATCGCGCCCGATCTGGACCGCTAGGAGAACAGGGAACATGCTCCCCAAGGAACTGGAACAGGAAATAGCGGCCATGGTCCGGGAAACGGACCACGTGGAGGAGAAGATCATCGACGTGATCTACCTCCTGCAGCGGCAGTTCGGCTATTTTTCGGACGAGGCCATGGGCCACGCGGCCCGGCTCACGGGCAAGACCCTGGTCGAGCTCGAGGAGCTGGCCACCTTCTACGACTTCATCTACCGCGAGCCGCTGGGCCGGTTCGTGATCCACGTCTGCGATGGCGTGGCCTGCTGGATGCACCACGAGAACGGGTTGTTCGACTACCTCTGCCGCAAGCTCGGCGTGGCGGTGGGCGAGACCACCCCGGACGGGCTGTTCACCGTCCTGCCCACGGCCTGCCTGGGCAACTGCCACAACGCCCCGGCCATGCTCATAAACGGCGAGCACTACGGGCGGCTGACCCCGGAAAAGGTGGACCGGATTCTTAAGGAACTGCGCGAGAACGCCGACACCATCCCGCTGTGTCTGTGCAGGTGAGGCCATGAGCGAACAAGTGCTTTTCAAAAACCGGCGCGCCGACTGCCGCCCCGCCAGCCTCGCGGACTACCGCGCGGGCGGGGGCTACGACGGCCTCATCCAGGCGGTGCGGACCATGACTCCGGACGACGTCATCAAAGAGGTCATGGACTCCGGGCTGCGCGGCCGGGGCGGGGCCGGGTTCCCCACCGGGCGCAAGTGGAGCTTCGTGCGCAAGGACGCGCCCCATCCCCGGTACATCCAGTGCAACACCGACGAGATGGAGCCCGGCACCTTCAAGGACCGCATCCTGGTCAACACCGACCCCCACCTGGTCATCGAGGGCATCGTCCTGTGCGGGTACGCGGTCCAGGCGGACCACGGCGTGTTCTTCATCCGGCCGTCCTACGACGCGGACGCCCGGCTGCTGGAACGGGAGCTGGAGGTGGCCCGCGAGGCCGGGTTCCTGGGCCGGAACATCCTGGGCAGCGATTTTTCCTTCGACATCGACGTGCACCGCAGCGCCGGGCGGTACATCTGCGGCGAGAGCTCGGCCCAGGCCAACGCCATCATGGGCAAGCGGCCCAACCCGGACAAGAACAGCCACATGACCGACTCCGGCCTGTGGGGGCTGCCCACGGTGGTCAACAACGTGGAGACCCTGGCCTCGGTTCCGTCCATCCTGCTCAAAGGAGTGGACTGGTTCAAGTCCCTGGCCGCGTCGCCCACCGGAGACGGCACCAAGCTCTACTCCGTGAGCGGCGAGGTGGCCGAGCCCGGCTGTTTCGAACTGCCCAACGGCACCCGCCTGGGAGACATCATCTTCGGGGCCGCCAGGGGCATGCTGCCGGGCGCGGAGTTCAAGACCTGCCTGCCGGGCGGCACGTCCACCAGCTTCGTGGCCAGGGAGCACCTGGAGACGCCCATGGACTTCGACTCCATGAAGAAGGCCGGGCTCTCCCTGGGCACCGGCTCGGTCATCGTCTTCGACAGGAACACCTGCCTGGTCCAGGCGACCATCAACATCCTGACCTATTTCGCCCGCGAGTCCTGCGGCTGGTGCACCCCGTGCCGCGAGGGCATCCCGTACATGAAGCACATCTTGGAGCGCATCGAGGCGGGCGACGCCGGGGAGCGCGACGTCGAGCTCCTGCAACGGGTGGCCGACGGCATGCAGCACGCCTACTGCGGCTTCGCGCCGGGCGCGGCCATGCCGGTCCACGGGCTGCTCAAGCATTTCCGCGACGAGGTCCGCGAACATCTGGACGGGCGGGGCTGCCCGTTCAAGGGCGAAGGCGTGGCCAAGCCCGGCCTGTGGACCACCCTGGACCGGGACGAAACGACCCGGGAGCACGCAGGCCCCGGTGACGCGGGCTCCGGCGACACGGATTCGGAAGGGAGGGAAGGCTGATGCCCAGGCTGACCATCGACGGACGCGAAGTGGAGGTCGCCAAGGGCACCAAGGTCATCGACGCCGCCGAACAACTCGGCATCATGATCCCCCGGTTCTGCTACCTCAAATCCCTGGGCGCGGTCGGGGCCTGCCGCATGTGCGCGGTCAAATTTCTGGAAGGGCACAAGAAGGACCTGGACATGAGCTGCATGGTCGACGCGCGCGACGGCATGGTCGTGTCCACCGACCACCCGGACGCCGTGGCCTTCCGGGCCCAGATCATCGAGTGGCTCATGCTCGACCATCCCCACGACTGCCCCATCTGCGACGAGGGCGGGCATTGCCTGCTCCAGGACACCACCGTGTCCGGCGGCCACTCCCTGCGCAACTACCGGGGGCCCAAGCGGACCTACGAGAACCAGTACCTTGGCCCGCTCATCGAGCACGAGATGAACCGCTGCATCCACTGCTACCGCTGCGTGCGCTTCTACCGGGAATACGCCGGGGGCACGGACTTCGGCACCTTCGGCATCGCCGGGCGGGTGACCTACCAGCGGTTCGAGCCGGGCAGGCTTCAGTCGCCGTTCTCCGGCAACCTGGGCGAACTCTGCCCCACCGGCACCCTGACCGACAAGCCCTCACGGTACCGCGCCCGGCGCTGGGACCTGGAGCGCAAACCGTCCATCTGCACGCACTGCTCGCTCGGCTGCAACACCCTGCCCGCCGTGCGCTACCGCGAAGTCCTGCGCGTGGAGAGCCGTCCCAACGAGGCGGTCAACGGCGATTTCCTGTGCGACCGGGGCCGCTACGGCTTCGGCTACGCCTCCATGCCCGACCGCCCGCGCACCGCGCTGGTGGACGGACAGCCCGTTTCCCCGGAAGAAGGGGCGGCCGCCGCCATGGACCGGCTCAAGGCGGTCATCGCCGCCCACGGCCCCGAGTCCGTGGCCGTGCATGCGTCCTCCCGGTGCGCCCTGGAGGACCTGCTGGCGGCCCGGCGGCTGGCGAGCGCCTTGGGCGTCCCCGCGCCGAGCTTTTTCCAGACCGAGGACGAGCGGCTGGCCTGCCGGGGCGCGGCCGCGAGCCTGGACGCCGACCTGGCCTGGAACCTGGAACAGGTTCGTCAGGCCGACATGGTTCTGGTCCTGGGGGCCGATCCCCTGGCCGAAGCGCCCATGGCAGCCCTGGCCATCCGCCAGGCGGCCCGCGCCGGTGCCGTGGTGGCCGTGCTCGACCCCCGGCCCGTGGACCTGCCCTGCGAGGCGGTCAAACTGCCTGTGCGGCGCGGGCTCCTGCCCGTTGCCCTGGCGGCGCTCCTCGGCCGCGCCTTTGCCGAGGCGGATTTCCAGGGCGAAGCGCTGGCCTTCTGGCGGGAACTGCAATCCATGACGGAAGGGCGGGACGAAGATTTCAGCGAATTGAGCCCCGAATTGGACGCCGCCGCCCATGCCCTGGCCCGGGCCGAACGCCCGGTGGTTGTCTGCTCGGCCACGACCATGCCCGCCCAGTGGCCGACCCTGGCCGCCGGTACGGCCCGGCTGCTGCGCCGCGCGGGCACGGAGGAAAGGGCCGAGGTCTGCTCCGGGCTGTTCTGCCTGCTGCCGCGCGCCGACTCCCTGGGCGCGGCCCTGCTCGCGGTCGGCGAGGGAGCGAGCCTGGAAGGGCGGTTGCTGCCCGCCGAGGAGGGCAAGGCCGCCAGGGCGCTGGTCTGCATCGGGGCCGATCCCCTCGGGGAGTATCCCGGCGGCCAGGCCGTTGAGGCGGCGGTCGGCGGGCTCGACCTGCTGGTCTGCCTGGACTGCGCGCCGTCGGCCACGTGGGAGAGGGCGCAGGTGGCCCTGCCCATGAACACGATTTTCGAGACCGGCGGCTGCCTGGTGGACAATCACGGCCTGTTGCAGCGCGCCGAACCCGTCTTTGCCGGTGGGCTGCCGGTGATCCAGGACGGCCACGGCTCGCACCCGCCGCGCACGCCCGGAGCCGGTGTCCCCGGCAACGACCCGCGCGGCGCGGCCGGGTGGGCGGATTTGCTCTTGTCCGATGCCGCCGAGCCCGGAACGGCGTCCCCGGCCGAAGGACGCCTGCGTGCGGCCATGGCCGAGGCTTCGGCCGAACGCGGGGTTCCGGTCCTGCCTGCCGAGGCCCCGGTGCGCTTCGCCTCCCTGGACTGGCTGGCCCCGTTTGTCGCGGCCGGGCAGGAGGAAGGGCGGTGCGACGTGCTGGTCTCGGGCTCCACCTTCGGCGCGGACCGGCTGGCCAATCTCGGCGAGCCGGGTGAGAGCCTGCTGCCCGAGGCCTGCGTCTTCATGCATACGGAGGACGCGGCGGCCCTGCGCTTCGAAGAGGGCCAGACCATCCTGATCCCGCTGGCCCAGGGCGTGGCCCGGACCGTGCTGCGCTGCCGAAAGGACATGGCCCGGAACACGGTGGTCCTGCCCAAGGCCCCCGGCATCGGCTGGCAGTTCGCCGGGGGAATGGCCGCGACCATCTCCATGAACCGGCTGTGGCGGGAGCAGGGCGACGAGGAGCGCGCGGCCATGGCGCGGGCCGACACGGACGACAGCTGCCCCGGAGGGAACCTGTGATGGGCGAGGAATTTCTGCTCGGATTGACGGTGCTGGTCATCAAGAGCGCGGTGGTGCTCCTGGTGGTCCTGACCCTGGCCGCGTACATGGTCCTGTTCGAGCGCAAGCTCCTCGGGCGCATGCAGCTGCGCTACGGCCCCAACCGCGTGGGCCCCTACGGCTCGCTGCAACTGCTGGCCGACGGCGTGAAGCTGCTGCTCAAGGAGGACCTGGTCCCGGACGGGGCGGACCGCGTGCTCTTCTTCCTGGCCCCGGGCATCCTGACCTTCACCACCCTGGCCGTGTTCGCCCTGGTCCCCTTCGGCGGGACCATCCATCTCTTCGGCCGGGCCGTGCCCCTGGTCATCGGCGACACGGACATCGGGGTCCTGGTCTTCCTGGCCCTGTCGTCCATCGGCGTGTACAGCGTGGCCCTGGGCGGCTGGGCCTCGAACAACAAGTTCTCGCTCATCGGGTCCGTGCGCGGCGTGGCCCAGATGATCAGCTACGAATTGCCCCTGTCCCTGTCCCTGGTCCCGGTGTTCATGCTCGCCGGGTCGCTCAGCCTGACCGACATCGTCGACGCCCAGGCGAACTATCCCTTCATCGTGGTCCAGCCCGTGGCCGCCCTGATCTTCTTCGTCTGCGGCCTGGCCGAGTCCAAGCGCATCCCGTTCGACATCCCCGAGGGCGAGAACGAGCTCCAGGCCGGGTTCCACACCGAGTACAGCGGCATGCGCTTCGCCCTGTTCTTCCTGGGCGAGTACGTGAACATGATCCTGCTGGGCGCGCTCATGGCCGTGTTCTTCCTGGGCGGCTGGCGCGGCCCGTGGCTGCCCGGCCCGGTCTGGCTGCTGCTCAAGATCCTGATCGTCCCCTTCCTGCTCATCTGGACGCGCGGCACTCTGCCCCGGCTGCGCTACGACCAGCTCATGCACTTCTGCTGGAAGGTCCTCATGCCGCTGGCCCTGGTCAACGTCCTCATCACCGGCGCGGTCATGGCCGCCCTGGGCTGATCCGTCCCGACCCCGAACCAAACGAAAAAGGCCTTGCGCATGGTGCGCAAGGCCTTTCGGCTTCGTGGCGTCCCCAAGGGGATTTGAACCCCTGTTAACGGCGTGAAAGGCCGCCGTCCTGGACCAGGCTAGACGATGGGGACGCAGGTTGCGAAGGACGGCGGGGCCGGGCGAAAGCCCGTTGCGGCCAAGGCCGTTCCATTCGCGGAATCGGCCTTCTGGCATAAATCGCCGTCCGGGGCAAGTCTTTTCGGGTCCATCAGCCCCGGCGCGGGAGCGGCTGGGCCGCTCCGGCCGGACTTATGCCGATTTTTCACAAGCGGAATTGTCCGTCCTGCCGCCGCCGGTGAATCCTGACGAATATAATGTGAAATTGCGAACGAGGGCTGTACGATGCCCACTCTCTGGCTGTACGCGTCCTTCATGTGTTACAATACCGCGTCTCTATGCTGTGCCTATGGACGGTGCTGTTTATTATCAAGAGTGGGCGTGTATGTCCTGGAGGGGGGACTGTCCAATTATTTGGAGAGGATATGTTATGAGCATCAAGTATAAGATCCTGTTGCCGACCATCCCGCTGATTCTGTTGATCGGGTGTATCGGCTTCTTTCTGCTGACCGGCCGGTTTGGCGAGCTGCGGACCTCGTTTGCCGAGATGCTGGTGGGCAACGCGGCCAAGACCCTGGAGCAGAACACCGAGGAAGCGGCGGTGCGGGCCGAGGAAGAGGCCGCCCTGTTCAGCCGTCTGCCTTCGGTCATCGCCGCCTTCACCCTGGCGCACCAGGGGAATATCAACGACGAGGCCGATCCGGTGGTGCAGAGCGCCAGGGACGCCCTGCGCGCCGAGCTCGCCCCGGCCCTGGCAGGGTACCAGGAGGCCATGGGCGAAAAGCTCAGGCTCCACTTCCATCTGCCCAACGGGCGCAGCCTGGCGCGCATGTGGCGCGACAAGCAGGCCAAGCGCAACGGCAAATGGGTGGACGTGTCCGACGACATTTCCAGCTTCCGCAAGACCGTCCTGGATGTGAACCGCGACGGCAAGCCCCGCCGGGGCATCGAGCCCGGACGCGGCGGCTTCGCCATCCGCGGCCTGGTGGCCGTCAAGGACGCCTCGGGCAATCAGCTCGGCTCCGTGGAGGTGCTCAAGAGCTACGACGACGTCTTCAAGCTCTTCGAGGACGAGGCGGGCAGCTTCTATACCCTGTACATGGACGCCTCCCTGCTCCCGACCACCACCAATCTCCAGGACCCCAAGAAATATCCCCTGGTCGGCAAGGCCTACGTCCGCGTGGCGGGCAAGGAGAACGCCGACCTGGACGCCCGGGTCACGCCCGACCAGCTGCGCAAGGCCGTTGACGGCCAGTACGTGGCCACCGAAGGCGACTACGCCGTGGCCTACCTGCCGGTGAAGGACTACCAGGGCAAGCCCATCGGCGTGATCACCCTGGCCCGCGACATCTCGGTCCAGAACGCCATTCTGGACAGCGCCGTGGTTCTGGTCCTCATCCTCTTCGCCCTGGCCGTGCTTGTGCCCATCCTCACCCTGCTCGGGGTCATGCGCTACGCCGTGTTCCGGCCCCTGAACCGCATCCGCGACCTGGCAGAACAGGTCTCGCGCGGCAACCTGGCCCAGGGCGAGCCCGTGACCAGCCGCGACGAGATCGGCGCCATCCACCGGTCCGTCAGCCGCATCCCGGCCAACCTCACCGCGCTCATCGACGACTGTGAGGCCACGGCCCGCGAGGTGGCGCGCGGCGTGGTCCGGGCGCGCGGCAACGCCGACCGGTACGAGGGGGCCTATGCTCAGCTCATCCACAGCATGAACCGCGTGGCCGACACCTACACCGCTACCTTCGATTCCTTCCCGTTCCCGATCTTCACCGTGGACCGCGACCACAAGCTGCTCTTCGTCAACCGGAACGCCGAGGAGGTCGCCGGGCGCGACGCCGGCGAGCTCCTGGGATCGCCGTGCAGCAGCGTCTTCAACACCGACATCTGCAAGACCGAAAACTGCGTCTGCACCCAGGCCATGCGCGCCATGGAGCGGGCCGTGGGCTCCACCCGAGGCCGGCTCGAGGCGGGCGACGTGGACATCAAGGGCTACGCCAGCCCCCTGTTCGACGAGAAAAAGCAGGTGGTCGGTGCGCTCGAGGTCATCGTGGACCAGACCGACATCCTCGATTCGCAGCGCAAGATGCAGCGCGTGGCCGACCAGGCGGGCAGGTTGTCCGAGCGCATGACCTCCGCCTCGCAGCAGCTCTTCGAGCGCGTGGAGGAGTCCCGCGACGGGGCCGCGGAGCAGAGCGCCCGCGCCACCGAGACGGCCACGGCCATGGAGGAGATGAACGCCACCGTGCTCGAGGTGGCCCGCAACGCGAACGAGGCCGCCCGGAACGCCGAGCAGGCCGAGGGCCAGGCCAGCGCCGGGCGCGACGTGGTGGTCAAGGTGGTCTCCTCGGTCAACGAGGTCCGGGAGCTCGCCTCCCTGCTCCGGGACAACATGGGCGAACTCGGCGGCCAGGCCGACGACATCGGCCGGGTCATGACCGTGATCAACGACATCGCGGACCAGACCAACCTGCTGGCCCTCAACGCGGCCATCGAGGCCGCCCGCGCGGGCGACGCCGGGCGCGGGTTCGCCGTGGTCGCCGACGAGGTCCGCAAACTGGCGGAAAAGACCATGATCGCCACCACCGAGGTAGGCAGCGCCATCGGGGCCATCCAGACCATGGCCCAACGCAACGTCGCCGAGACCGACAAGGTGGCCCGCGTGGTCGAGACCTGCACCTCCCTGGCCGAGGAAGCGGGCGAGTCCCTGGCCGAGATCGTCGACTTCTCGCGCGACTCCGTACGCCAGGTCCAGGGCATCGCCGCCGCGGCCGAAGAGCAGTCCGCCACCTCGGAACAGATCACCCAGGCCACCGAGGACATGCACCGCATCTCCCAGAACACCAGCAAGGCCATGGCCCAGTCCGCCCAGGCATGCAGCGAACTGACCGCCATCGCCAAGGAACTCGACGGCCTCATCAACGAACTCGGCTCCGCCTAGCCCGGGCTGACGAGAAGAAGCCTCCGGCGGCCGGGGGAAGGGGAGGAAAAACCCTTTGAAAAGGGTTCTTTCCTCCCCTTCCC